>NZ_JBHVYZ010000011.1:0-61947 GCF_042880295.1 Streptomyces sp. NPDC058307 | reverse complement strand
CGCCGACGGACTGACCCGCCTGGGCCACCAGGTGACCCTGCTGTGCGGCGGCCCGGCCTCCTACCGGGACTACCGGGTCGTGTCGGCGGGTGGCGAGTTCGGCCACTACCTGCGCGCCCGTACCGCCTTCGCCCGCCAGGTCGGCGAGACGGACCTGCTGGTCGAGGTCTGCAACGGCATGCCGTACCTCGCGCCCCTGTGGCACCACGGCCCCACGCTGTGCCTGGTCAACCACGTGCACACCGACCTGTGGAAGATGCGGTTCGGCGGGCCCCTGGCGCCGGCCGCCCGGATCGGGCGAAGACTCGAACACTGGGCGCTGGCCGGTGCGGCGGCCCGGCACCGGAGTCTGCTGGTCGCCGTGTCCCCCTCGACGGCACACGCCCTGCGGGCGATCGGTGTCGAGCGGGACCGCATCCGGGTCGTGCACAACGGCGTCGAGGAACCGGAACCCCTGGTTCGCCGCTCGCCGGAACCGCTGTTCGTGGCCGTGGGCCGGCTCGTCGAGTACAAGCGGATCGACCTGCTGCTCAGACTCTGGGAACGGGTGCGGCCGGTGACCGGCGGCCGGCTCGTGATCGTCGGGGACGGCCCCGAACGGCCCCGGCTGGAACAACTCGCCGGTCCCGGCGTCGAGTTCACCGGGCACGTCACGGAGGCCGAGAAGCACCGGCTGCTGTGCGAGGCGTGGCTGCTGCTCCATCCCTCCGCCGTCGAGGGGTGGGGGCTGGTGGTCACCGAGGCCGCCACCCGCGAGACGCCGACCATCGCCTTCGACGTGCCCGGACTGCGGGACTCCGTCGTGGACGGGGAGACGGGCGTGCTCGCGCAGGGTGAGTCCTCGTTCGCCGCCGCCTGGTGCACCCTCGCCCTGTCGGGGCACCGCCGCGAGCTGATGGGCAAGGCGGCCCGGGACCGGGCGGCCCGGTACCGCTGGGACCGGACCGTCAGACAGTTCCGGGCCGTTGCCGCCGAGGCGGTGAGGGGCTGGGGACCGTGACGCGGGTGCGGGCGAAGGACCCCTCCCTTCGGCGTTCCCTCACTCTCTTCCGGGCCTTCCTCCATGAGCAGGACGACCCCGAGTCCTGCTACGCGCTGCTCGCCCGCGACGCCGTCGACCAGGTCGAGGCCTACGACGGTCCCGTCGCCGGCCGTACCGTCGTGGACGTCGGCGGCGGGAGCGGGTACTTCACCGAGGAGTTCCGCAGACGGGGCGCCGAGGCGTTCCTCTTCGAGCCGGACGTCCGCGAGCTGGGGGAGAAACCGCCCGACTCCACCGTGATCGCCGACGGCTACCTGCTCCCCCTGCGGGACGGCGCCGCCGACGTCACCTTCTCCTCCAACGTCCTCGAGCACGTGGCCGATCCGGAGATCTTCCTGAGCGAGCTCGTCCGGGTGACCCGGCCCGGCGGGCTGATCTACGTGTCGTTCACCAACTGGCTGTCCCCGTGGGGCGGTCACGAGTGGGCGCCCTGGCACTACCTGGGTGCCGAGCGGGCCCGCGCCCGCTACCGGCGCCGTACCGGAAAGGCCGCCAAGCACACCCTGGGCGAGAACCTGTTCGCCGTGCACATCGGCCCGACCCTGCGGCTGGTGCGTGCCCGGGACGACGTCACGGTCGTCTCGGCGCGCTCCCGCTACTGGCCCTTCCTCGCGGAGACCGTCGTACGGGCTCCCGGCATCCGCGAGATCGCCACCTGGAACCTCCTCCTCATCATCCGGCGGTGTCCACCATGACGACGTCCACGGTCCAGGCCCCTCCTCCGGCAGCCGTGCCCAGCACCGCGGTCATGTCGGGTCCTCCCGAGGGCCCGCGGTCGCGGAGCTGGCTGCTGGGGTTCTGGGCCGTGGTCTTCGTGCTGTTCCTCGCGGTGCACCCGGGCCGGCAGACCTTCGACACCAAGCTGGGCGTCACCACGGACCCCGGGCGGTTCCTCGCCGACCTCGGGCAGCTGTGGCACGACCAGGGCTCCTTCGGCGGCATCCAGGACCAGTACGTCGGCTATCTGTGGCCGATGCTGCCGTTCTACTGGCTGGGCCACGCCCTCCAGTTGCCGGTGTGGCTGGTGGAGCGGCTGTGGCTGTCGCTGATCGTGTCGGTCGCCTTCTGGGGCGCGCTCAGGCTGGCCGAGCGGCTGCGCATCGGCAACGGACCGGGAAGGCTGCTCGCCGCCGTCGCGTACGCGCTGTGGCCGACCTTCACCATCGTCATCGGCTCGACCTCCGCCGCCGCGCTGCCCGGCGCCTTCCTGCCCTGGGTGCTGCTGCCCCTGACCAACGAGCGCCACAGCGCCCGGATCGCCGCCCTGCGCTCGGCGCTGGTCGTCCCGTTCATGGGCGGGGTGAACGCGGCCTCCACACTGGCCAGCCTGCTCCCCGTCGGCCTGTATCTCCTCTCCCGGCCACCCGGGCCCCGGCAGCGCAAGCTGATCGCCTGGTGGGTGCCGGGCGTGATCCTGGCGACGGCCTGGTGGGTGATCCCGCTGCTGCTGCTCGGCCTCTACGGCGAGAACTTCCTGCCGTACGTCGAGAGCGCGCACACCACGACCGAGACGATGTCGGCGACGGAGGCCCTGCGCGGGGCCGGGAACTGGGTCGCCTATCTGCATCTGGGGGAGGCCTGGCTGCCGGCCGGCTGGACCGTGGCCTCCTCGGTGATCGTGATCCTCTGCTCCGCGTTCGCGGCCGGGCTCGGCCTCGCGGGCCTGGCGCGGCGGGACATGCCGGAGCGGCGGTGGCTGGTGCTGACCGCGCTGACGGCCGTCCTGGTGCTGCTCGCGGGGTACGGCGGCGCGTTCGGCGCCCCCTTCCACGGCCTGGTGCAGGACTGGCTGAACGGCGGCCTCGCCCCCTTCCGCAACATCTACAAGTTCCAGCCGGGCCTGGCGCTCGCGCTGGTGCTGGGCTTCGCCCATCTGGTGGGGGTGGCCTCCGAGCCGCGCGGGGCGAGAGCCGTCAGGGGCCGCCGGTACGCCCCGCTGATCGCGGCGGTCCTCGTCCTGCCCGGGCTGATGTGGCCGTACCTCAACGGCTCGATCCTGAACCCGGGTTCCTTCCAGGAGCTGCCCACGTACTGGCACAGCACGGCCGACTGGCTGGAGAAGTACTCCCCCGACTCGCGCGCCCTCGTGGTCCCCGCGACCGCGCACGGCATCTATACCTGGGGCTCCCCGATCGACCAGCCCCTCGACGTCCTCGCCGAGTCCCGTTGGGCGCAACGCGACTACGTCCCCTTCGGCACCCCCGGCAACCGGCGCACGACGGACGCGGTCGAGCAGGCGCTGCTGACCGGCGGTGAGATCCCCGGCCTTGCCGACTACCTGAGCCGGGCCGGCGTCTACTACGTCGTCGTCCGCAACGACCTCGACCCGGACCAGATCGGCACCGTGTCGTCCTCGGTCGTCAAGCGGGCCCTCGAACAGTCCGGCTACGAGCGGGTGACGGGCCTCGGGCCGCTCATGACGGGCGGGAAGATCGCGAACGACACCCCGCTCCAGATCGAGGGGCTGTATCCGAGGCAGCGGGCGGTGGAGATCTACCGTCCGGCGAGCGAGGACGTGCCGCGCCCCGGACAGGCCGGTCTGCTGCCGGTCGCCGACACCGCCCAGGTGTCCGGCGGCCCCGAGTCACTGCTCCCGCTGGCGACCCAACTGCGCGGCAGAGCCACGGTGTTGACCGGTGACAACCACCCCGGGCTCGGCACGCCGGCGCTCCAGATCGTCGGCGACGGACTGCGGCGCGCGGACACCCGTTTCGGGCTCGTCAACGCGAACACGTCGTACACGTACACCAGCGACGAGCGCAACGCCTCCGGCGCCGCCCAGGACGCCGGTGAGAAACCGCACCAGATCCTGCCGACGACGGGCCAGGACCACCAGACGGTGGCGGAACTGCGCGGCGCCCGCTCGGTGACGGCTTCCTCGTACGGCAACTGGCTTTTCCATCTCCCGCAGTTCGACCCGGTCAACGCCTTCGACGGCAACCCGGACACCGCCTGGGCGGAGGGCGTCGCCGGCTCGCCGGACGGGCAGTGGCTGCGGATCGGTCTGTCCGATCCCGCGTACGACATGCCCTCGTCGTTCAAGGTGACGCCGTTGCCGCAGGAGAGCGTGCGGTCGGCGGCGACCAAGGTGCGGGTGGAGACGGAGAACGGCTCGCGCACCAGCTTGCTGCGGGCCGACGGATCGACGCAGAGCGTCAAGGCCCCGCCCGGGGCGACCAGTTGGATGAAGCTCACGATCGTCGACTCGGTCGCGCGGCGGACCGGGCTCGCCGGTGCCGGGTTCTCCGAGATCGACCTGCCGCACGTGCAGGTGACCCGGCTGCTGCGGCTGCCGACCGACGCCGACCGTGCGGACTCCGCCGCCGAGGTCGTCTCCGTGCACCGGGTCCCCGACCCGGCCGGGATCTCCCCGACCGGCACCGAGGCCGGCCTGCACCGCCGCTTCACCACGGCGTCCTCGGGAACGTACTCGGTGAAGGCGAGCGCGGTGCCGATCTCCGGGGAGGAGCTCGACAGGCTGCTGTACGAGGTCACCCCCGACCAGCGCGACCGCATCACCGCGACCGCCGACTCCACAGCGACCCTCGGCACGGGCCTGTCCGCCCGCAATCTCACCGACGGCGACCTCACGACGGCCTGGATCGCGGGCGACCGCCCCACCATCCACCTCAGCTGGGACGGCAAACAGCCCATATCCGAGCTGGTGTTGGCACCCGCGGGCGGCCTCTCCACCCGGCCCACCGAAGTGGACATCACCTCGCCCGACGGCGCGACGGTCGCCGGGGTTGACGAGAACGGCGCGGTGCGCTTCCCGGCGATCACGACCGACCGCCTCGACATCACGATCACCAAGACGGCCCCGCTGGTCCTGCACAACCCGGTCGCCGACGAGGACCTCCAGCTCCCGGTGGGACTGACGGAGGCCTACCTCCCGGCCCTCGACCAGTACCGGACCCCGCAGCCAAAGGCCGACCGGACGTTCTCCCTGCCGTGCGGCAAGGGTCCGGTGACGGCGATCGACGGGAAGCTGTACCAGACGGGAGTGTCGGGCCGGATCCGCGACCTGACCGAACGGCGGGAACTGACGGTGACGCTCTGCCAGTCGGGCCGTTCCGACGCCGAGGTGTCCCTCCCCTCCGGCGAGCACGTCGTCGAGGGCGGGGACGCCGGTCCGCTCGCCCTGACCGCCATCACCCTGACCCGCGGCACGGTCGCCGAACCGACCTCCCTGACACGGGAGTTGCGAATACGGGACTGGCTGGGCGACAAGCGCGAGGTGAGCGTGGGCTCGGGCGCCGCCTCCTACCTCACGACGTACGAGAACTACAACGACGGCTGGAAGGCCACCCTGAACGGCAAGTCGCTCACCCCGCTGCGGCTCGACGGCTGGCAGCAGGGCTGGCGCATCCCCGCGGGGGCGGGCGGCACGGTGAAGCTGTCGTACGAGCCCGCGACGACGTACGACGGCGCGCTGATCGGCAGCGGGGTCGCACTGGCGGTGTTGGTGGGCCTGGTGCTGTGGCGCAGGCGCTCCCCGAACTCCGACGAGCCGCAGCCGGTGCCCCCGGAGCCGGGGGTGTGGCTCGGGGTGGTGGCGCTCACGCTGGTGGGCGTCGTGATCGCCGGGTGGTTCGCGCTGCTGGTGCCGGCCTTGGCGCTGCTCGCGTCCCGACGGCACGGGCTCCTGGTGCCGATCGCCTTCGTGGCACTGGCGGGGGCGGGGATCGTCGCGGCGGTGGGCGCGGGAGAGCCGGTGGGCGCGTCGCACGGGGCGTTCGGGCATGTGGCCCAACTGCTGGCGCTGATCGGCCTGTTCGCGGCGCTGGTGAGCGTGGGTGAGCGTGAGAGTGAGCGCGGGGCTGAGGCACCCCCCGAATCCGAGGCCCCGACACAGCACCTGCCGCCGGTCGAGGCGAGCAAGGGGAGGACGGAACCGACATGACCCCACCGACACGCATCCCGTTCCCGGTGGTCGACGAGGTCTCCCGCCACTGCCTCCAGGAGGAGGAACCGGAGACGGTCCACATCGAGGTGCACCTGCCGGGACGGCTGGACCGGTCACGGCTCCGCAAGGCGTTCCTGGAGGCCCTGCACCGGCACCCACGGATCCTGATGCGGGAGGCCCCGGGGGGCCGGTACCGCCGCCGCTACGAGTGGGAACTGACGACGGAACCGGATGTGGAGGTGGTGACCTTTCCGGAGCCGGGGCGGGATGCGCTGCGGGACGCGAGGACAAGGGCGCTGATGGAAACACCACCGCTCTCGCTGTCTCCACCCATACGACTGGAGGTGGTCGAGGAGGCAGGCCCGCCAGAGGGCAGCGAGGCGACCGACTTGGTGGGAGTGGCCCCACCTGGTAAGGGGCGCGGGGAACGGCGCGACCAGCCCCCACAGAGCGGCACCCGGCATTCGACCGTCCTCTTCCTGACTATCAACCACACAGCCCTCGACGGCCCCGCCTGCCTCCGCATCCTCGCCACGGCAGCCGAAATCTACGGCGGTAAGGACAACTCCCCCGCCGCACCCCCCACCCGCACCCCGGAACCCCCCGCACCCACCGAGAGCACCCCCTCCAACTGGTCCCGCCCCGCCCGCGTAGCGCAAGGCACCCCCGAGAACTCCCCCGGCAACGGCCTCCTCGTCACCGAACTCGCCCTCCCCCACCGCCCCAAGGGCTCCCCCTACACGGTCAACGACCAGCTCATGGTCACCACGGCCCTGACGATCGCCCACTGGAACAAGGAACACGGAGAAACCCCCCGCCCCCTCCGCATCACGATGCCCGTCGACGACCGCCCGAGGGACACCACGATGCCGATAGGCAACGGCACCCGACTGGTAGAAGTCCCGTTCTCGTCGGGCGAGTTGAAGCACGGCCCCGACGACATGCCCGCGTTCCTGCGCCGCACGGCACAACGCACGCGCGCTCTCAAGTCCCTCACCCGCCCCCAACTCGGCCACGGCGCGGGTCTGCTGACCGCCCCGGTCACCCCGGTGGCCTGGCGGGCGGCCCTGACCCGGGGCCTTCGCCGAGCCGCCGCCCCCTGGACCTCCACCACGCTCCTCAGCAACATCGGCCGCATCCCGTACCCCTTGGACTTCGGTGAGGAGGCCGGTCGCGCGCACGCCGTGTGGTTCTCGGCACCGGCGAGGATGCCCCGCGGCCTGACCGTCACGACCGCCTCGACCGCGGGCCGGCTGCATCTCGCCCTGCGCTGGTCACGGGCCCTGCTCAGCCACGGCGACGGCGCCCATCTGCGGGACCTGTTCGAGCACTACCTGCACACCACGGAGGTGGCCCCGTGAACACCACCGCACCCCCGCACCGCGGCCTCAGGGACTTCTACGAGGACCCAGCCGTCCCGGTCGCCTCCGGCACCCCCCGCTCCCTGCGCCAGGCCCGCATGCTGGCCGGGGCCCTCGGTACGGCCGGAACCGCCGCGCGCACCGTCCTGGACATCGGCTGCGGCGACGGCACCGCGGCCGCCACCGCGGCCCCGCTCCTCACCGGTCACCGGATCGTCGGCGTCGACTGGTCCCAGGACGCCCTCAGGCGGGCCCGCAGCAGGCTGGCGTACGCCGTGCGCGGTGAACTCACGGGCTCCGGGCTGCCGTTCAAGGACGCCTCCGTCGACGCCGTGCTGTTCAGCGAGGTCGTCGAGCATCTCGTCGACCCGGACTCGGCACTGGACGAGATCCGCCGCATCCTGCGCCCGGGAGGCCATCTCATGCTGTCCACACCGAACCTGGCCGCCTGGTACAACCGCGGACTCCTGCTGGCCGGCGTCCAGCCGGTGTTCTCGGAGGTGAGCCTGCGGGCGATCCACGGGCGGCCGGGGCGGGAGGTCGTGGGGCATCTACGGCTGTACACGGCCCGTGCGCTGCGGGAGTTCGTCGCGGCGGCCGGCTTCGAAGTCGTACGGCTGGAGGGGGCGCCCTTTCACGGGGTGCCGCGTCCGCTGCGCGCACTGGACCGGCTGGCGTGTGCCAGACCGTCGCTCGCGTCGATCCTGCTGCTGCACGCGCGCAAGACCTAGGGGGCGTGGACCATGTGGTGGGGAGTGGCGGCGGCCCTGTTGGCGAACACCCTGTACAGCGTCGGATTCGTGCTGGAGAAACGGGCGCTCACCGCCCTGCCGGAGGTGACGATCCGGGAACCGGTCAAGCTGCTGGGGCTGGTGCTCCGCAGCCCCCTGTGGATCGGCGGCTCGCTGTCGCTGGCGGCCGGGTTCGGGGCGCAGCTCGCGGTGTACCGGACGCTGCCGATCGCGGCCGCGCAGGGCATCTTCGTCTCCGGTCTGGTGCTGCTGGTGCTGCTGTCGGCACGGCTGCTGGGCGAGGAGACGACCGGCCGGGAGCGGTACGCCCTGGGCGCGATCCTCGCCGCGCTGCTGATGGTGGTGCTGTCGCTGAAGGAGGGCTCGGACCACGTCAGCCGGGATGCCCCGTACCAGCTGATCCTGCTGGTGTGCGTGCCGTCGCTGGCGGCGGGCGTGTGGCTGTACGGCTCCGCCGAGCGGCGCACGAGACACCGGCACCGGATGCCGACGACCGGCGTCGAGTACGGCGTCGCGGTGGGTCTGCTGTACGGGGTGAGCTCGCTCGCGATCAAGGGCGTGTCGAGTTATCTGACCTCAAGTGGGCTCGGCGGCGCGGTAGTTGAGCTGTTGGCCTCTCCGTATCCGTATCTCCTGTTGTTCACCGGGGCGTTCGGTCTGGTGATGTCGCAGGCGGCGCTGCAGCGCTGCCGGGCCTCGCTGATCGTGCCGGTGTGCACGACGGTGACCTGTCTGTACACCGCGGTGCTCGGCACGCTCTCGTTCGGCGAGTCCCTGCCCCACGATCCGCTGCGGCTCACGCTGCGCCTCTCGGGCACGGTGCTCGCGGTCGGCGTACTGCTGAGCATGCCCAAGCACGATCCGGCGCCCCAACCGCCTGTCGCTGCCAAGGAGTTGACGCCCCCATGAACCCCGACGACCCGCTGCTGCAGATCCTGGCGTGCCCGCTCGACAAGGGTCCCCTGCACCTCGTACCGCCGGACGACGTCCTCTACAACCCCCGGCTGCACCGCCGTTACCCGATCGTCGACGGCATCCCCCAGCTGCTGCCGGCCTCCGGTGAGCAGGTGACGGACGACGAACACGAAGACTTCCTGAAACGGATGACCCCATGACCACAACGGCCCGTACCTGGGCGGCGAGAGTGGCCCCCCATCTGCCCACCCGGCTCGTCGCGGCGGCGGCCCGGGCGGTGTACCCGCGCTTCGAGCCGGAGCTGGCACGCCTGGCCGAGCTGTGCCCGGCGGACTGCCGGACGGCGGTGGACGTGGGCGGCTGGTACGGGCCGTGGACGCGCCGGCTGGCGGGGCGGGCGCGGCAGGTGGTGACTGTCGAGCCGGTCCCGCATCTGGCCCGGCTGCTGACCTCGGCGGCTCCGGCGAACGTCCAGGTCGTGCAGGCCGCGGCCACGGACCGTCCGGGCACCGCCCGGCTGTGGCTGCCGCCCGGCGACGAGGGCGACCGCGGGGTGTCCTCCCTGGTCCGGCGGGACATCCACGGCCGTGCGGTGGACGTCCGCTGCGTCACGCTGGACGAACTGGGCCTGAAGGACGTCGGGTTCATCAAGATCGACGTGGACGGGAGCGAGCTGGCGGTGCTGCGCGGGGCGACGGGCATCCTCGCGCGCGACCGGCCCGCGCTCTTCGTCGAACTGGAGTCCCGGATCCAGCCGATCGCCCCGGTGGTGACGTACTTGTCCCTCCTCGGCTACGACGGCTGGGTGCTGCCCCGCGCCACCTGGGTCCCGCTGTCGGGCTTCCCCCTGGAGGCCCACCAGGAGACGGCCTCGTACGTCGTCGACCAGGGCCTCCTGCGCCGGGTCCTGCCCTTCCTGCACCGCCCGCGGTACATCAACTCGGTGCTGTTCCTGCCCGACGGCCGGCGGCCCGGTGTCAGTGCGGTGGGGGACGATGGGGACCATGTCCTCCGGAAAGCCCGCGGCTAGCCCCTTCACCGTCCACGACTTCCACCTGGTCCTGCTGCGCCGCATGGCCGACCACAACCCCGACCTGGTGGAGGGCGCCCGACACACCCTGGGCGTGTCGATCGCGGACATGCGGGAGGCCAACAAGCGCTGGCAGGCGATGGTCCGCTCCCCGCGGGCCCGCGCCGCGGCGTCCCGGTACCGCTCGGTCCTCGGCACCCCCGAGACCGTCCTCACCCGCAAGGTCGGCGACCTGGAGTGCGAGGCGTGGCTCTGGCCTCTGCCGCTCTGGCCCGACCTCCGCTTCGAGGTCCTGCTGGCCCCGAACGGCTCGACGGTGTGGAACGAATGGCTGGTCAGGGCGCCGGAGTCCAAGGGCCCCGACCTCCGCACCCTGGAAGACCTCACCCCATGGTCCTGCACGGTGGACGAGGCGGCCCGGGCCTTCCCCCCGGCCCGCCCCCTGGAGGGCACGGCCCCGACCCGCTGGGGCCTCATGTTCACGGCCCCGGACGGGAAGGGCGTACGGCGAGAGGTGGTGGCGGAGTTCACGTGGGGCCTGCTGCAACGGCTGTCGGTGCGCTGATCGGTCCCGGGCCCCGCCCGCAGGGGCGTCGGGCGCGTCAGGCCACCGCCTCCACCACGTCCGCCACCACGCAGCTGACGTTGTCCGGGCCGCCCGCCGTGTTCGCCGCGTCGACCAGGGAGTGGACGGCCTCGTCGGGGGCGGGGGCGGTGGTGAGCAGGGCGCGGATGGTGGTGTCGGGGACGACGCCCGAGAGGCCGTCGGAGCACAGGAGGTAGCGGTCGCCGGGTTCGGCGTCGTGCAGTTTCAGGTCCGGGATGCCACCGGCGGTCGTGAGTGCCTTGAGGAGCAGGGCGCGCTGGGGGTGGGTGACGGCCTCCTCCGCGGTCAGCCGGCCCTCGTCGACCAGGGACTGGACCATCGTGTGGTCGTGGGTGATGCGGAAGAGCGCGCCGCCGCGCAGGAGGTAGGCGCGCGAGTCGCCGATGTGGACCAGGGCGAGCCGGGAACCGGTCCACAGCAGGGCGGTCAGGGTGGTGCCGTTCTCGTCGGTGCCGGCCACGTCACGGACCGCCTCGCTCGCCCCGTGCACCGCGTCCGCCAACAGGTTGAGGACGTTGCCGGCCGGGAGTTCGGCGCTGTCGGCGCTGTCGAGGAACAGCAGCGCCGCCACGGCCGCGCTGCTGGCGGGGGCGCCCGCCGGGCCGTAGCCGTCGGCGACCGCGAGGAGGCGGGCGCCCGCGTAGGCCGTGTCCTGGTTGGCGGGGCGGACCAGACCGGGGTCCGAGTGGGCGCAATAGCGCAGTTCGAGCATGGTGGTGTCCTTCCTCGGTGTCGCCGTCAGCTCGTCGACGAGGAACGCGGCGAGGTCCCGCCGTACGGCCGTCTCCGCCTCGACCCGCGCCCAGTACGCGCGGATCTCGCCGGCGGCGGCAGCGGGCGGCAGCGCACACACCGTGCGGATGCGGGCCAGCGGCATGCCGAGCCGGCGCAGCCACGCCACCAGCCGGGCCTGTTCGAGCTGGGCCGGGGCGTAGTAGCGGTAGCCCGTCTCCGCGTCGACGCGTGCCGGACGCAGCAGCTCCAGCTCGTCGTAGAGCCGCAGCGCCTTCGGCGACAGACGGCACGCCCGCGCGAAGGCCCCGATCGTCAGCCACTCCATACGGCCTCCTCACGTTCCTCGCTCCTGATGGTGGGGCTTCACCGAGGGGGAAGGTAAAGGGGTTGCCGCTGTTTCCCCCGCTGCGGTTAGCCTGCCGGACGAGCCCCGATGGGAAAGGACCCCGCCGTGCCCCGAGTCGCCCTCGTCACCTACGACCCCCACCCCGAGCCCAGCAAGGACGCCGACCTGCCCGTGCTGGTGGCGGCGCTGCGTGAGGCCGGGGCCGACGCGCAGGCCGTGGTCTGGGACGACGACGGCGTCGACTGGGCCGGCTACGACCTGGCCGTCATCCGGTCGACCTGGGACTACACCTGGCGGGCGGCCGAGTTCGTGGCGTGGGCGGAGCGGTGCGGCAAGGTGACACGGCTCGCCAATCCGACGCAGGTGGTGCGCTGGAACACCGACAAGCGCTACCTCGGGGAGCTCGCCGAGGCGGGGGTGCCGGTGGTGCCGACCCGCTTCCTCGCGCCCGGCGACCCGGCCGACCTGCCCGGCGACCACGAGTACGTCGTCAAGCCCACCTCCGGGGCGGGCGCGCGGTACGCCGCCCGGTACACGCCCGAGCAGCACGACAGTGCCGTACGGCATCTGGAGCGCATGCACGCGGAGGGGCTGACCGCGATGGTGCAGCCGTACATGCGGGCCATCGACGCGGGCGGTGAGCGGTCGCTGCAGTTCTTCGGGGGCCGGCTGCTGCACGCCAGCCGCAAGCGGGCGGTCCTCGCTCCCGGTACCGCCTTCGACGCGGCGAAGGTCGCCCACCCGGGTCTGGAGCCCTGGACGCCGACCCCGGCCGAACGCGCCGTCGCCGAGCTCGCCCTGGCCGCCGTGCCGGACGCACCGGAGCTGCTGTACGCGCGCGTGGACCTCGTCGACGGGGAGGACGGGCAGCCGCGGGTGATGGAACTGGAACTGGTCGAGCCGAACCTCTTCCTGTTCCTGCACCCGGAGTCGGTGGGGCCGGTGGTGGAGGCGGTGCTGGCGGCCGCCCAGAGGTGAACAGACCGGGGAGGCTCCCGACCGCATGGGGAGGCTCGCTCCCGACCGCACGCCGAGCAGCAACGACAGTCAAGGAGTACGACGCGTGTCCTCTCTCTTCCCGGCCCTGACCGGCGCCGCGGCGGACCGTCCCGCCCTGCGGTTCGGTGACCGCTCCCTGACCTACGCGGAACTCGCCGCCGCGACCGGAGCCTTGGCCGGTCGCCTCGCCCGGTACGACCGGGTGGCCGTCTGGGCGACCGCCGAGCTGGAGACCGCGGTGGCCGTGGTGGCGGCGCTGGAGGCCGGTGTCGCGGCGGTGCCGCTCAACCCGAAGTCCGGCGAGAAGGAGCTCGGGCACATCCTGGACGACAGCGCGCCGGGCCTGCTGCTCGCCGCGCCGGGCGTCGAAGTCCCTTCAATCGCAGGCGACTTGGAACGCATCGACATCGACGTGCACGCCACCGGCGCAACTGCCCCCGACAGCTCGGCGCAGGACGGCGACCCCGCCCTGGTCGTCTACACCTCCGGCACCACCGGTCCCCCGAAGGGTGCCGTGCTCCCCCGGCGGGCCGTCGCCACCACCCTGGACGCCCTGGCCGACGCCTGGCAGTGGACGTCGGACGACATCCTCGTGCACGGCCTGCCCCTGTTCCATGTGCACGGCCTGGTGCTGGGCGTCCTCGGTCCGCTCCGCCGCGGCGGCTCGGTGCGTCACCTCGGCCGTTTCAGCACGGACGGGGTCGCCCGTGAGCTGAACGACGGCGCGACCATGCTCTTCGGCGTGCCCACGATGTACCACCGCATCGCCGAAAACCTGTCGGAGGAACCGGAGTTGGTGAGGGCTCTGGCCGGTGCCCGTCTCCTCGTCTCCGGCTCGGCGGCGCTCCCCGTGCACGACCAAAAGCGCATCACGGCCGCGACCGGGCGCCAGGTCGTCGAGCGCTACGGCATGACGGAGACCCTCATGAACACGAGCGTGCGCGCGGACGGCGAGCCGCGTGCCGGGACCGTGGGCGTACCGCTGCCGGGTGTGGAGCTGCGGCTGGTGGAGGAGGACGGGGCGACGATCACGTCGTACGACGGCGAGACGGTGGGCGAGATCCAGGTGCGCGGGCCGAACCTGTTCACCGAGTACCTCAACCGGCCGGACGCGACGGCGGCCGCGTTCACGGCGGACGGGTGGTTCCGTACGGGCGACATGGCGGTGCGGGACGCGGACGGATACGTCCGGATCGTCGGCCGGAAGGCCACCGACCTGATCAAGAGCGGCGGTTACAAGATCGGGGCGGGCGAGATCGAGAACGCGCTCCTGGAGCATCCGGGGGTGCGGGAGGCGGCGGTGACCGGGGAGCCGGACCCGGACCTGGGCGAGCGGATCGTGGCGTGGATCGTCGCGGCGGACCCTCAATCACCTCCCTCTCTCGACGAGTTGGCCGACCACGTGGCCCGCCGCCTGGCCCCCCACAAGCGGCCCCGGGTCGTCCACCACCTCGACTCCCTCCCCCGCAATGACATGGGGAAGATCATGAAGCGGGCCCTGCATGCCTGAGCGCCTGTCCGCCCGCGAGATGGTCGCGCTGCTCACCGACGACTTCTCGGAAATCCCGTACCCCGCACGGCAGTCGAAGCCCGACGGCCCGCTCGCCTGGCAGGGCTACGACGCCTCGCGCGCCCGCGCCGCCCAGCGCACCGGCGAGCAGGAGTCGGTCATCTGCGGCACCGCGCGCGTCGAGGGCACCCGAGCTGTTCTGATCGCCTTCGAGTTCGGTTTCCTCGGCGGGTCGCTGGGCGAACGTACCGGTGACCGGCTGGAGGCGGCATACCGGTATGCCCGCGAACACCGCCTGCCGGTCGTTCCGTTGGTGGCCACGGGTGGCAGTCGTATGCAGGAGGGCATGCTCGCTCTGACCCAACTCCAGCGCGTGGCGCGGGAGTCGGCCCTCACCCGGGCGGCGGGCCTTCCCCAGATCGCGGTACTGCGCGACCCCACCACGGGCGGCGGCTGGGCCACCCTGGGCGCGGGCGCCGACGTGATCCTCGCCCTCCCGGGCGCCCAGGTCGGCTTCGCGGGCTCCCGGGTCCGCCCCCCGGACGCGGACCCGACGGCTTACACGGCGGAGGCGCAGGTGGCGGCGGGCGCGGCGGACGCGGTCGTACGCCCGGAGGCGCTCCGGGAAACGCTGGGCAGGTGGCTGCGCCTGCTGGCGAGACCGTCGAGCGGAGGCCCCGGCGACGGGACAGCGGACGGTCACACCGCCACGCCATCGGGCCACCCCGGCGACAGGACCGCGCCCGGTCACACCACCAGGCCCCCGAGCGCACCCGGCGACGACACCACGCACCTTCGTACCGCCGGCGCGTCGCCCGTCGAACCCGCCCCCGTCCCGGCTCCGCTCGGCACCACCGACCTTCCCCTCACCGGGTGGGACGCGGTCCGGCGGGCCCGTTCTCCCGAGCGCCCACGCGCGGAGGCGTACCTGGACGCCTACTTCACCCACCGCGTGGCCGTATCCGGTGACCGCTGCGGCGGCACCGACCCGGGCATGCTGTGCGGCTTCGGTGAGCACGGGGGCCGCACCATCGCCTACGCCGCCCAGACCGGCACGGCGACCCGGCCCGCCGGCTACCGCACCGCCACGCGTCTGATCCGTCTCGCGGACCGCCTCGGCATCCCGGTCCTCACCCTGGTGGACACCCCTGGCGCGGCCAACGACGCCGAGGCCGAGCGCAAGGGCGCGGGCGCCGCCATCGCCGACCTGTTCACCACGGTCGCCTCCACCCGCACCCCGATCACCACCCTCCTCATCGGCGAGGGCGGCTCCGGTGGCGCCCTCGCGCTCGCGGCGCCCGACGCCACGTACGCCACACCGGACAGCTACTTCTCCGTGATCGCACCGGAACTGGCGGCGGCGATCCTGAAGCGAGCCCCGGAGGAAGTCGAGTCGACGGCGGATCAGCTGCGGATCCGGCCGCAGGATCTGGCGGAGCTCGGGGTGGCCGCACTCCCCGAGGGGGAACCCAGTCGTGAGCGACCTGCGGCCCCCTGACTGCGCATCACCCACCCTTACGGAACGCCCCCATAAGAGGTAGGCCACAAGACCCCCCATTCAGCCGCACCCCACCCGGCCCCCTAATAAAGGCGCCCCCTCCCCCGCCCCCGCACGATGCCACTAAGCCCCGCCACCCGGCGCGGCCCCACGGTCTGTGCTCTCGGGAGGACCTGCCATGACCGCCAGTCTGGAGCAGCTGCGCCGCTGCCACTTCGCCGTCGACCTGGGCGCGGCGCGGACGCGGGTCTACGTGAAGGGGGCAGGGCTCGTCGTCGACCAGCCGTCGGCCGCCGCCGTGAACACCCGTACCGGCGCGCTGATCGCGGTCGGTGAGTTCGCCGAGAAGATGACGGGCCGCACCCCCGACTACATCCGCGTCGTACGCCCCGTCTCCGGCGGCACCGTCGTGGACATCGAGATGGCCCAGCGGATGCTGCGCCACCTGCTCGGCGACAGGATCCGCCGCAATCTGCGCCGCAAGCCGCGCCTGCGGGCCGCCGCCTGCACCCCGCACGACGCCGACCCGCTGGCCCAGCGCGCGGCGATCGAGACGCTGGTGGGGCTCGGGGCGCGGCGCGTGGAGCTCGTGGACACCCTCATCGCCGCGGCCGTCGGCTGCGGACTGCCCGTCGAGCGGCCCGAGGCCACCATGATCATGGTGTGCGGGGCCGCCGCCACCCAGGTCGCCGTGCTCTCGCTCGGGTCGATCGTGACCGCCGAGCGCGTCCCGGTGGGCGGCGAGGCCGTCGATCACGCGATCGTCCAGCACCTGCGTCACGAGCACGAGCTGATGCTGCCCAGTCAGTCCGTACGACCGCTCCAGCTCGCTCTGTCCGGCAACGGCCTCACCCCGCAGGGCCCGACCTCCACCGAGATCCACGGCCGGGACGTCGCCACCGGCCTGGCCCGTTCCGTGCGGGTCGACACCGCCGCCGTACGGGACGCGATCGAGACCCCGCTGACCGCCGTGCTCGACGGCATCGGCCGGGTGCTGCGCAACTGCCCGCCCGACCTGGTGGCCGACCTCGCCGACCGCGGGATCATGATGGTCGGCGGCTCCGCCCTGCTCCCCGGACTCGACCAGATGCTGCGGCAGGCCACCGGGATGCCGGTGCACATCGCCGAGCGGCCCGACGTCTGCGCCGTACAGGGACTGGGGTACATGCTGGAGGGCCGGATCGAGCCGCTGTCACTGAACCCGCTGGCCACCTGAGGCACGACGGGCGTCCGGGAACCCCTCTCAGGCCATCTCCGGCACGCGCGCCCCACCCTCGGGGTGGAAACGTTCCAGCCGCCGCGGCGGCACGATGCTCGGCAGCAGCATCTCCCACATGAGGGTGGTCTCCTCGGTCAGGTCGGCCCGCCCGCTGAGGACCTGGGAGCTGAGCTGCAGCCCGGTCCAGGAGCCGACGATCAGCCGGGCCACCCGCCCGGGGTCGAGGTCCGCCTTGACGTCCCCGCGCTGCTGGGCCTGGACGAGGCACTCCCGGAAGCGCTCGATCCACCGGGTGTACGGCTCGCTCACGATGCCCGTCCTGGAGCTCTGGTCGAGGACCAGCCGGATGCCGGCCCGTACCCGGACGTCCGCCACCAGCAGCCGGGCCATGGAGTGCACGATGTCGATGACGGTCTGCACGCCGGGCCTGCCCGTGTCCGTGACCGGCTCCAGGGCGGAGAACTGCTCGTCGACGAGAGCTCGGGCGAGCTCCTCCTTCGAGCCGAAGTGGAGGGACAGCGCGCCCTTCGTCGCCCCGGCCTCCTTCGCGATGTCCCCGAGCGACGTCCCGTGATACCCCTCGGCGTCGAAGGCGCGGGCCGCCGCGTCGAGGATGGCCGACCGGGTGACCTCCGCGCGTTCCTGTCTGACCATGCGTCGAACCCCTGCCTGTGTCACGACGAGCTCCGGTGATCAGTCTGCCCCGTCGAACGAGGGGAGTTGAGATGGCGGACGGAATCCGGGAGGGGGTCGTCGGCGCGCACGCCGAGCGGGGACGGGGGGTCGCACCATCCCTCTCCCGGCGCTCACGGCGCTAAACGATTTTCAGGTCACGGCAGTCGTCGGCCGGGAGCGGCAGCCGGGTGCGGCCGGGCCGGGCGGATGCCGTCCGATGAGCCCGGTGTGAGCAGGTGCGCCCCTGTATGCTCCCCGCCGGCGGCGCTACGGTGTAGGTTCCGACGGCTGTGGGAGGCTCTCTGGTGACGAGCGGAACCGCGACGACCCGACAGGCCGGAAGCCATCCCACAGTGACCGCACCGGCCCCCCTCTCCGTCACCCGGATCGGCGTGACCGGGCACCGCTCCATCCCCGGCCCGGTCCTGCCGGGCGTGCGGGCCGAGATGCGCAGACAGCTCGGCGGCGGCGTCCTGGAGGCCTTCACCTGTCTCGCGGCCGGCGCCGACCAGCTCTTCGCGGACATCGCCCTGGACTGCGGTGTCCCGGTGACGGCGGTGATCCCGGGCATGGACTACGAGGCCCATCTCGACGACGACGCGGCACGCGCCGGGTACCGCAGGATCCTCCGCGCCTGCACGCACCTCGTCGAGCTGCCGCCCGAGCCGACGCACGAGGAGGCGTACTTCGCGGCGGGCCGCTGGGTCGTCGACCACTGCGACCGTCTCATCGCCGTGTGGGACGGCCGCCCGGCCCGGGGCCTCGGGGGCACCGGCGACGTGGTGGCCTACGCGCGCCGGACGGGGGTCCCGGTGACCGTCCTGTGGGAGCCGGACGTGCGGCGAGAGACCTGACGGCACATGCGCTGACCCTGACGGCACAGTCGCTGACTGTCCGTCAACTACCGAACCTGCCCAGCCAGTCCGAGTGCTGCGGCGACACCAGCCGCTCCGCCTCCGCCACCGCCAGGGCCCAGCGGTCCTCGGTCACGGTCGTGCTCATCTCGACCCGCAGGGTCTCCAGATCCTGCTCGACGAGCGAGTGCGCGTAGGTCAACGGCCGGTGCCTGCGCACCTCCTGCCAGGCCACGCCGGCCGCCGCGGACGCGCTGAACACCCCGGTCAGGTCCCAGCCGCCGAGCATCCCGGCCGCCCTGAACACGGCGGCGAGCAGGGCCAGCAGGGTCAGTACGGCGGTCACCGACGACCACTGCACGGAGGCGCGGTGGGCCTGCGCGGCACGACGCCGGTACCAGGCGTGCTGTTCCATGAGCCGCTCGCGCAGATAGACGTCCCGCCGCACCGGGAAGGGCTTCCCCCGCACCCGCCGCATCACCGGCGTGATCTGGCCCTCGCCGCGGGCGTGGGCGCCGTTCCTCGAGTCCTCCCAGCCCACCTTGCGCATCTCCCTGAGCCGTTCCTCGACCCGCTCCGCGAACAGCGCGTCGGCGTTGGCCACTTGGGAGTGGAAGATGCCCCCGTGCACCATGTACTGCCACGCGAGGGACTTCAGCATCTCGGCGACGGCACGATGGGCCTGCCAGCGTGCGCGGGCCCGACGGCGCGTGGTGTGCAGACCGAGACCGATGGTCAGGGCGTACAGCAGCGCGGCGAGGAATGCCGGGACATGGCTGTCCAGGCGTTCGGCGAGCATGGCCGAGGTCGTGGCGGCCAGCAGGACGATCAACTGGGCGCGCACGGCACGGAACGATTCACTTTGATGGATGATCGCGAGTTGATCGTTGACGCGGAAGAGCGGGGGGAGGTCGTCGTCGTTCCATGTCGTGCCAGGACCCGGAATAGCGGCGCTCATGAACCACCCCCGACGACAGGCTCCCCGGACATCCGAGTATGAGGGCGCACGCGCCCCCTAGCCATGCTCCGGAGCCGGTCGGCTGCCCCACAGCGCCGAGTCGAAGGTGGTGGGACGCCTCCGGACACCCGACACCCGGACATCCGGCCGCGAGTGCGAATCTTGCCCACACGGGCGTACGGCGAAACGGACCCGCAGGTCGAAGGGGGCCGGGGCCGGGGAGACCGGCGCGCTTCGGCCACGGAAGGAAGCCGCGCGGATCATCGCCCGTCCCGCCCCGTGTCAGCAGGCGAACCAGCAGCGGACCGTCGTGCCGTCCGGCCCGGTGTGCACCCGTACGAGGTCGGCGACGAGGTTGACCATGAGGAGGCCGCGGCCTCCGAACTGGTCCCGGGAGGGCGGCCGGCGTCCGGCCAGCGGGTCGGTGAGGTGTCCCCGGTCGCGGACCTCGCACACCACGTGCCCGTCCTCGGCCCACACCCGCAGCAGGCCCGAACCGCCGCCGTGCACCACGCTGTTGGTGGTCAGCTCGGCGACGGCCAGCGCCAGGTCGTCGAGCCGGGGCCGCAGCAGCCCGAACCGCTCGGCCGCGTCGGACGCGAAGTGCCGGATCTCGCCGAGCACATCGGCGACGAAGGCGTGGGCGGCCACCTCCGGGGCCGGGGGCAGCGGGGCGTTGTAGCGGGCGTGCACGCCCTCGACGTCGTACCGTCCGCTCTCCTCCGCCCGGCCGGAGCCGGCATCGAGGACCGTGGGGTGGGTGGCGTAGGCGTCGGCGACGGCCTGCGGGGCGAGGCGCCGGGTGTCGTACGGGCACAGGATGGTGACCTCGCGGCCCTGGAAAGCGGCGTTGATCAGCGCCTCGTGCTGGACGCAGGCGGGGTACTCGGTGGCCGAGCGGCCGGCCCAGATCGGTTCGCCGACGATCCGCACCCGGGTGCCGGGCGGCTGGGCGTCGGCGAAGGCGCGCAGCACCCCGGGGATGATCCGGCCGGGGTTGCGCCCGGCCTCCCGCATGTCGAGGAACCGTACGGCCTTCCCGGCGCCGATCGCCGCCTTCAGCAGCCGCAGGTTCTCCGTCGGCACGGCCACGGCCACCGGTTCCCCGGCGGTGAGCGCCTCGTGCACGAACGGCACCACGCCGGCCAGGTACTCCCGCTCGTCGCGGTAGAAGAGCGCGGGATGCACGAACGGATCCGCGGCTTCGGCCACGGCGTTCACAGCGGCCGCACCGGGTTTCCGCTCGCCCGAAGGCGGCGGCGCCGTGGTGCCTCGTCCAGCCGTGGTGCCTCGTCCAGGATCCTCACGCCGACTCCCCACTGCTGAACCCACTCCGTCCCTTCCGATACGTCTCCCCTTCCGAAACGTCTCGTGTCGGTACTTGGACTAGACCGCGTTTACCCCCGGAGTGCGCCCGTCACGCCCCGGCGGCCGGGTGTACTCCCCGACCGGCCGGGCAGGCGCATCCCAGCACCGCCGGAGCCCGCACCGCCACACCCACGGCCGGGGCCGGGACCCGGCGGCCATCGGTGACTCAACGTCGTGACGACTGTGGGGAGCAGCGAGGCGGACATGAGCTCAGCCACACACACATCGCTCGCAGGGCGGCCGGACACCCCGGCCATCGACAGCAGCGTGGAGGGGGGCAGGGCCGTGCTCGTCCCCCGCGGCGATCTGGTCCACGGCTGCGCGGACGCCCTGGGCAGGACCCTGGCCGGACTGCCGGACGACACCGACCGGGTCGACCTGGACATGACCGGCGTGACCTTCATGGACCCGACGGGACTGCAGTTCCTGGAGGTCCTCGACACCTACGCCCGCCACCGGGGCATACGGGTGTCGGCGACCGGCTGGAACGACCAGCCGCGCCGCGTCCTGGAGACGGCCGGTCTGGATCCCGACGATCCGCTGCACGGCCCCGCGACGCGCTGGGAGCCCGTGCCCTCCACCATGGTCCTGGAGCGCACCCGGCAGCTGGACAGGCTGCGCACGGAGGTCCAGCAGCTCCGGCAGGCGATCCTCACCCGCCCGGTCATCGACCAGGCGCGCGGGGTCCTGATGGCCACGCACGCCTGCTCCCCGGACGAGGCGTGGAACATCCTGCGGGAGGCCTCCCAGCTCTCCAACACCAAGCTGCGCAAGGTCGCCGCGGTGGTCACGGCCGGTGCCGAGGGCGGTGGCCCGCAGCCTCCGCCCGAGCTGCGCGAGGCGCTGCGGACCGCGATCGACCGCTGTCTGAACTGACCGGCGGCCGGATCGGTCGGACGGGCGTCAGTACGGCAGCAGCCGTCCCGAGGGCGTCCTGCGGTCGATCTCCGGCTGCCGGGTGTCACGGGAGGACGAGGGCCGACGGGTGACGCGAACGCGGATCTGGCGGTTCATGGCGCCCTCCTCGGGCCTGGACTATGTTCCCCGACACGGACCAGCCTCGTCTGCGAGACCCGCCCGCACATCGTGCCCACGGAGGCACCTGCCCTGCCTCTCCGGGACGACCGCACCGCCTTCCGCTACTCCCGGGGGAGGACAACTACCCCTGAGAACACCCGATCACGCCTTCTTCCGGCAGGACGCGAAGGAACACCGGGCCGCGCACGAGGCGCACACTGGAGGGACGCGGCGCCCGGAAGCCGGTTCACGCGAGGGCGTGGCGAGGAGCCCGGGCCGCCACGGACGCCAGGAGGGGCCATGCGCACAGGCACAGCTCCGGACCGGCCCGAGCCCCGGGCGGCACAACGGCCCGGCGCCCCACGGCGGCTCGCGGCCGTACGACTGCTGACTGCCGTACGACTGCAGGCTGCCGTACGGCAGTTCTCGGCCGCAGGGTCACACCTGCGCCCGCTTCTGCGTCCCCACCGGCCCCGTCCCGCACCCGTCGGCCCGTCGCGGCCCGACCAGTTGCGGGCGCTCGTCGCGGTGCTGGACGAGGCGGTGGCCGCGCAGAGGCCGGCCGACGAGGCGGTGGCCGCGTGCGGCGAGCCCGGCCCGGTGTCCCGCGGGACGGCCCGGGACTGCGGGCTGCAGAGCATCACCGTGCACCGGCTGCGCACCCGCCTCCAGGAGCTGCGGACCACCGACCCGGACCTGGTGGCGGCACAGGCCCGCGCGGCCCGGCTGCTCGCCTACGACCTGTGGATGCTGCGCGCCTCGATGAACCTGGCCTTCACCGTCCGCCCCGTCGACCGCACCGAGGCGGCCCGCCTGCGCCTCAACGGCCTGGGCCGCCCCGCGGACGACCTGCGCCGACTGCGCGACGCCCTGCGCGCGGACCTCCGGGACGACAGGGCCTAGAGCTGGCCGAGAGCTGGCCGAGGGCTGGTCCAGGGCTAGTCCAGGGCCCGCTTTCGGCAATAGCGGGTCAAGACTTCCCAATGAAAGCTTGTGAGCGTGTGCGGCGGCGCCGATCATTGGCCGAATTCCGCCTGTACCGCCCATTCGCAGGAGTTCCCGGTGACCGCTGGCCCCATCACCTCAGAGCCGGCCGACGCGCCGCCGGCAGCCCGGTCGGAACGCGAGAAGCTGCGCAAGCACTTCGGCCGCTTCGACATCCTGTTCTTCCTGCTGTGCACGATCGTCGGCGTGGACACCATCGGCTCGGTGGCCTCCCGCGGCGCGGAGGCGTTCACCTGGCTCATCGTGCTGGCCGTCGTGTTCTTCGTCCCCTCCGCCCTGCTGACCGCGGAACTCGGCGCCGCGTTCCCCGACGAGGGCGGCCCCTACATCTGGACCAGCCGGGCCTTCGGCCGCCTGGCCGGCGCGGTCAACAACTTCCTGTACTGGATCACCAACCCGGTCTGGCTCGGCGGCACCCTCTCCGTCTCCGCCGTCACCGCGTACACGACCTTCTTCAACGGCGGCAAGGACCTGAGCACCCCGGCCTTCTACGTCTTCACCCTCGCCTTCGTGTGGATCGGGGTCCTCGCCGCGATCCTCTCCTTCGACGTCGGCAAGTGGATCCCCACCATCGGCGCGTGGAGCCGCTTCCTGCTGCTCGGCCTGTTCACCGCCACGGTCGTCGTCTACGGCGTCCGGCACGGCCTGCACGGCTTCGGACCCGGCGACTTCTCCCCGACGTACGCGGGCTTCGTCGGCCTGGTGCCCGTCCTGATGTTCAACTACGTCGGCTTCGAACTGCCCAGCACGGCGGGCGACGAGATGACCGACGCCCAGAAGGACGTGCCGTACGCCGTCTTCCGCAGCGCCGCCCTCTCCGTACTCCTGTACGCCCTGCCGATCCTCGGCATCCTGCTCGTGCTGCCCGTCAAGGCCGTCACCGGTCTCGGCGGCTTCCTCGACGCCATCCGCCAGGTCTTCACGGTCTACGGCGGCCATGTCGCCGGCGACGGCACCGCCACCCTCAGCGGCGCCGGGAGCGTGCTCGGGGACCTGGCCGCGATCCTGTTCATCCTCACCGTGCTCTCCTCGGGCGTGACGTGGGTGATGGGCTCCGACCGCGCCCTGGCCGTCTCCGGCTACGACGGCGCGGCCCCCCGCTTCCTCGGCGTCATCTCCAGCCGCTTCGGCACCCCGGTCCGCGTCAACATCCTCAGCGGGCTGGTCTCCACGGCCGTCCTGGTCCTGGCCCACGAACTCACCAACGGCAGCGCGGCGAAGCTCTTCGGCGCGGTCCTGGGCCTGGCGATCTCCACCACCCTGGTCAGCTATCTGGGCATCTTCCCGGCGCTCGCGGTACTGCGGTACAAGGCCCCGGGCGTGCCCCGCCCGTACAAGGCACCCGCGCCCCTCGCCATCAGCATCGTCCTCACCGCGCTCATCCTCTTCGCCAGCGTGCAGTTGGTCGCCCCCGGCCTCGGCGACCACTGGTTCGGCAAGGGGTACGTGCCGGACGGCTGGCACCACCACGAGCGGGTGAAGTACCTCCTCACCGAGGCACTCCCGCTGCTCGGGTTCATGCTCCTCGGCGTCCTGTTCTGGGCACTGGGCAGGCCGACGCGCAGGGCGGCGACGGGTGCGTAGCCGTCTGTTCCGTACCGGCTGTCAGTGCGGGTCCAGGCGGGTGGCCAGGTCGTGGACGGTGGCGCTGGTCAGGTCTCCGCTGTAGGCCCCGGCGATCTCGACACGACCGCCGGTGATCGAGCCGCTCACGAAGGGCATGCCCCACAGCTTGCCGTCGACGACGATGGCGAATCCGTTGCGCGGGGCCGAGGCCGGGGCGATGGAGCCCGTGAGGGCGGCGAAACGGGTCCGGTCGGTGGAGTCGAGGGTCACCTCGACCTGCCAGGTGCCGTCGATGCTGCTCTTGACGGCCTTCGCGGAGGCGACCTGAATGTCCGTCATGCCCTTGGCCCGGTCGGCCTGGACGCAGTACTGCGGGTGATTCGCGCTCGCGTGCACGCTGTAGCCGCCGCTGCCCTGCTTGCATGCCTGCTCGGTGGCTGAGGTGATCGGCAGGAGGGAGAGCAGGGCCGCCTTCCCGGTGTTCCCGGTGCTGTCGCCTTCCGCGGGCTGGATCACGTTCGCGCGCGGGGGCGCGTCGTCCGCGACGGCCACCCAGGCGGTGGCCACCGCCGCGGCGGCGACGATGCCGACCCCGGTGCGGGCCAGTCGCTGCCGTCGCCGGGCGATCCGCAGCGCGCCGTCGGCCAGGCCGGCCAGCTGGGCGCCGGCGTCGCCGGCGTTCTCCCGGACATGGGCGTGCAGGGCCTCGTGCAGCGGGTGTTCGGTCGAGTCGTTCATGCGACGAAGCCCCTTCCGGAGGCGGTGGAGGAGGAGGCGGCCGACGGCCCCGCCTCGGCCAGGGCGGCACGGAGAGAGGCGAGGGCCTTGTGGGTCTGGCTGCGGACCGTCCCCTGGGCGACCCCCAGAATCGTGGCGATCTCCGCGTCCGGCCGGTCCTCGAAGTAGCGCAGCACGACCACCGCGCGCTGGCGCTTGGGCAGCCGCCGCAGCGCGGCCATGATGTCCTGCCGCTGGACCACGGTCTCGGCCCAGTCGGTGCCCTGCGCGGACGGTTGGTCGGGCACGGTGTCGGTGACCGTCTCCCGTCCCCAGCTGAGCAGCCGGAAGCGGTCCACCTGGGCGTGGTACAGCGCCCGGCGCACATAGATCTCCGGCTGCTCCCGGTCGCGCAGCTTCGACCAGCGCCGAGCGGTGGCGGCAAGCGCGGTCTGGAGCAGGTCACGGCCCTGCTCCCAGTCCCCGGTGAGCAGGTAGGCCGTATGCAGCAGCGATCTCGACCGCGCCGCCACGAACTCGCGGAACTGGCGTTCCTCGTCGGCGTTCAATGCGCCCTCCCTCGTTCCCCCGTAGAGACGGGTGCGGGGGGAGGTTCGACTGCCTTGGCGGCCGGACTTTTTCGACCGTCCATCCGGTCCGACGACGGGGACCCGGTGGGACGGGGTTGTGCAAAACGTTTTGGATCCTTGGCGTCCGGTTCGGACGGAAGGATCCGCATCATGCGCCGACTGATCGTGACATCCTGTTCGGTGCTTCTGGTGCCCGAGGAGGGCCCCTGCCGGGTGGAGACCGACCAGGACATCCTGGTGGAGGACGGGTGATCGCCTGGCTGGGCCCGGCGGGCTCCGGGCCGGACGCCGCCGGGGCCGAGACCGTGGACGGTACGGGACTGGTCGCCGTGCCCGGACTGGTGAACGCCCACACCCACGGACCGATGACGCTGACCGGTCGACAAGACGCTCGTGAGCGACCTGTCCGACGTCCCCGGGCTGGCCCGGGTCGACAACGTCGAGGGCATCACCCTCGGCCCCCGCCTCCCCGACGGCCGCCGCACCGTCGTCCTGGTCTCCGACGACAACTTCGCCGCCCGCCAGGTGACCCAGTTCATCGCCTTCGCACTGCGCGGCTGACCGCGTGCCGGACGGCATTGACAACCGTGATCCACCAGGGTTGTCATGAGCACATGATCCGACCTGCTGGGACCCCATGGGATCACGCCCGCTGACCGGGCGGCACGAGCTTCTCGACCTCGTCAGGGCCGAGTCGGCGGCCCGTCCCGGGGTCCTCCTCCACGGCCCCGCGGGGATCGGGAAGTCCACGCTCCTGACAGCCCTGACGGCCTCCGCGCCCGGCACCGTGCTGTCCTGCGAACCCGCCGAGGACGACGCCCGACTGCCGTTCGCCGCTCTCGTCGACCTGTTCGCGCGGGTGCCGCGGCGCTGCCTGGAGTCCCTCGCACCGGAGCCCCGCGCGGCACTCGGGGCGGCCCTGCTGCACCACCCGTGGCCCGAGGACGGCCGGAGCCGGCTCGCGCTGCGCGTCGCCGTCCTCGACGCCCTGCGCGCCCTGGCATCGACAGGGCCCGTCCTGCTGGTCGTCGACGGCGTGCAGTGGCTCGACGAGCCGACGGCCGAGGTGCTCGCCTTCGCGGTACGCCGCCTCGACCGGCCCGGCATCCGCGTGCTGGCCGCCGAGCGCGTACCCGACGGCGGGCAGCCCCAGGGACTGCGCAACTGCCCGCCGGGCACCCTCGAACTCGCCGTACCGCCCCTGACGGACGCCGAGGTGGCCCACCTCGTGCGCCACCGCCTCGGCACCGACCTGCCCCCGGCGGCGCTGCGGTCGGTCCAGGAGAACGCCGCCGGAAACCCGCTGTACGCCCAGGAGTTGGCGCGAGCGGCCCTGGACGGCGTCGACGTACCGCCGGGGCTGCGCGACCTCCTCCTGTCCCGGGCCCGCACCCTCCCGGAGCCGGCCCGCCTCACCCTCCTGGTCGCGAGCACCGCCGCCCGCCCCAGCCTCACCCTGCTGCGGGCCACCGGGCTCCCGGACCCGGTCGCCGACCTCGCGGCCGCCGAACGGCTCGGCGTCGCGACGGCCGACGCCGAGGGGACCGTACGCTTCCCGCATCCGCTGATCCGGGCCGCCCTCCAGGCCGACGCCCCGCAGCACGCCCGCAGACAGGCGCACACCCTGCTGGCCCGCGCGGTCGCCGATCCCGTGGAACGGGCCCGGCACCTCGCCCACGCCCACCCGTACGAGGACGAGGCCACCGCCCGCACCCTGACGTCCGCGGCCGAGACCGCGCGCCAGGGCGGCGCGCCCTCCACCGCCTTCGAACTGGCCGCGCTCGCCGCCCGCCGCACGCCGGGCGACCACCCCGCCGACCGGGCCGGCAGGCTGCTGGCCGCGGCCGACTACGCCTGTGACGCCGGTCGGCTGGAGGAGGCGGGCGAGGCCGCCGGGACCGTCCTCGCCGAGTCGGACTCGGCGCGGCTGCGGGTGCGGGCCCGGCTGATCCTGCTGCGCAACGCGGGCCAAGCGCTCGAAGGCGCCGGTGACTTGATCGAGGAGGGCCTCGAAGACGCGGCGGGCGACCCGGAGTCGCAGGCACGGCTGCATCACTGGGCCGCCGTACGGGGCCTGGTGTGCGGGGAGTTGGAGGCCGCCGACCGGCACGCCCGGCAGGCGGCCCTGGCGGGTGACACGGAGACCCGCGTCGCGGCCCTGGCGACCCTGGCCCGGGTGCGTTCCCTGGCCGGCGAGCCGGACGCCGCGGATGCCGCTCTCGCAGCCGCCCTGACCCTGAGCGGCGGCACCGACGGCGGTCCGGAGAGCTGGCGGCTGATCCGGATGCGGGCGATCCTCGCCCTGGACTCCGACCGGGTGACCGAGGCCCACGGACAGCTGACCCGACTCCTCGCGGCCATCGGCGAGTTCGCGGGGGTCGAGGACGTCCTGGCGACCCTGGTGGCGCTCACCCGGGTGCAGGTGCGCGCCGGGTACTGCCGGGAGGCGCTGCACACCGCGGACCGCTGCTCGCGGGCGCTGGCCGAGGCGGGCGTACAGGCCGCTCCGGCTCTGTACGCGGCGGCGCTCGCGGCGACGGCGGGAGGCAGCGTGGACGAGGCCCGGGAACTGGCCGGGCGGGCGGTGCGCGCCTCGGAGGCCGACGGCGACCGGCTGTTCCTGGTGCGTGCGCTGGCGGTGCTGGGGCAGGCCGAACTGCTCGGCGGCGACCCGCATGGGGCGGCGGCCGCGGTCGAGGCGCTCCAGCGGGTCAGGGCGCTGGGCACGGCGATGCGCGCCGCCGACCCGCCGTTGCTGCACTGGTACGCCGACCTGGCCGAGGCGCTGGTCGTCCTGGGCGAGAACGACGAGGCGGGGGCGGTGGTCCGGGAGGCCTACGCCCGGGTGTCCGCCGCCACACCGGACAGCGTGCCGGCCGCCCTGGAGCGGGCTGAGGGCCTGCGGGAGGCGGGGCTCGGCCGGGCGAAGGAAGGCGCCGCGCGGCTGCGTGCGGCCGTTGACCGGCTGCGCCAACTCCCCCTCCCCGTCGAGCTGGTGCGCACCCTGATCGCCCTCGGCGCGGTCGAGCGCCGCTCGCGCCGCAGGAGCACGGCCCGCCAGATCCTCGGCGAGGCCCTGGAGACCGCCACCCGGATCGGCGCCGCCCCGCTCGCGTCCCGGGCCCGCGACGAGCTGGCACGGCTGGACGCCGGAGACCGCGGTGGCGAGGCCGGCGGGCCCGAACTCACGCCCACGGAAGCCAGGATCGCCGCGCTGGTCGGCGGCGGGGCCACCAACAGGGAAGTCGCCGCCGAGCTGTTCATCAGCGTCAAGACGGTGGAGGGAGCCCTGTCGCGGGTGTACCGCAAGGTCGGGGTGCGCTCGCGCACCGCGCTCGCGCACGCGATGGCCGTGGCCGTCCTCGCGACCGGCGCGGCAGCTGTCGACCTGTCCGACGACGACCAAGTGCCGCCGCCCGCCCACGCGATGACGGCCGGTCAGTCGGTCCGGGCCCGTGTCCCCCGCGTTCCCGGCACCCGCCGCTGACGTGACATCCGCAGTTAACACATGACGCAAGGGTTCCCCCGCTTATGGGGGTGGGGCCGGTGTTCCTACGGTGAAGCCGTTCCGCTTCCGGGACATCCCCCCACTCTCCGGAGGACCACAGTGAAGTCTCGTCTGAAACTGCTCGGTCTGGTCACCGTGCCGGCCCTGCTCGCCGCGGCCGTCCCCGCCGCCTACGCCACGAGCGCCCCCCTGCCGCACACCACCCGCGCGGCCGTCACGGGAGACGTCGTGAAGGGCCTGAACAAGCAGGCGAAGCGCACGGGTTCGGTCGCGGCCGGGAAGCGGATCCCCGTGGCGATCAGTCTGGCCCCCAGAGGGGGCACGGCACTCGACACCTTCATAGCCCGGGTCAGCGACCCGCACTCGTCCTCCTACGGCCACTACCTCACCAAGGCGCAGTTCGCGGCCCGGTTCGGCCGCACCGACGCCGAGGTCAAGCAGCTCAAGGAGTACCTGCGGGGGCAGGGTCTGACGGTCGGCAAGGTCCACTCGGGCAACCTGCTGGTCGACGCCACCGGCACCGCCGCCCAGCTGGAGAAGGCCTTCGGCACCCGGCTTTCGACGTGGAAGGACACCGCGTCGGGCCGTTCCTTCTACGCCAACGACAGCGCGCCGACCCTGCCTTCCGGTATCGCCTCCCTGGTCAGCGACGTGGCCGGCCTCAACAACCGCGTCCAGCTGCACCACCAGGCCACCCCGCACACCGTCTCCCCGCACAACGGACCGGGCGGCGGCTACACCCCGGCCCAGCTCAAGGGCGGCTACAACGTCTCCGGCACGTACACGGGCACCGGCCAGAAGATCGCGCTGATCGAGTTCGACGGCTTCCAGCAGTCCAACATCACCAAGTACGACACCAACTACAGCCTGGGCTCGCCCACTCCGACCGTGTCGAAGGTGGACGGCGGTTCCGGCGCGCTCGGCGACGGCCAGGTGGAGGTCGAGCTGGACATCGAGGTCCTGCACGCGATCGCCCCCAAGGCGAACGTCACCGTCTTCGAGGGCCCCAACTCCGACGCCGGCGAGGTCGACACCTACCAGGCCATCGTCGACAGCGGCATCCCGACCACCTCGATCAGCTGGGGCGCCGCGGAGTCCGCCCGCACCACCTCCAACATCAACGCCGTGGACGCGGTCTTCAAGGCGGGCGCGGCCCAGGGCCTCGGCTTCTACGCCGCCTCCGGCGACAGCGGCTCCGACGACGCGGGCGACGGCGGCACCTCCGTCGACTTCCCGGCCAGCGACCCGTACGTCACGGGCGTCGGCGGCACCAAGCTGACGGTCACCTCGGCGAACGCCTTCAGCAAGGAGGTGGCCTGGTCCGGCGGCGGTGGCGGCAAGTCCTCGGTCTTCAAGATCCCGAGCTGGCAGACCGCGGTGCAGAAGAGCGCGGGCGGCGGCTACCGCCAGGTCCCGGACGTCTCGGCGCACGCCAACCCCAGCCCCGGTGTCTCGGTCTACTCGCAGGGAAGCTGGTTCTCGGTGGGCGGCACCAGCGCGGCGGCCCCCGAGTGGGCGGCCTTCGCGGCCCTCTACAACCAGCAGGCCGCGGCCGCCGGCAAGGCCAACCTCGGCTTCGCCAACCCGTCCCTGTACGCCGCCTCCGGCACCGGCTTCCACGACATCACCAGCGGCAGCAACGGCGCCTACTCGGCCGCCACCGGCTGGGACTTCACCACCGGCTGGGGCTCCTACAACGCGGCCACGCTGGCGAGCAAGCTCCTCGGCTGACGCCGACACCCGCAAGCCCGTGAGTCACGCCGTGCGCCGCAACAGCGCACGGCGTGACTCGCGTGACGACCGGACCTGCTCGTCATCGGCCGAGGTCTTGTGATCTTCATACCCTGGACACCTGGTCAGCCTGTCGCGGGGCAGAAAGGATGGCCGGAACTTCATGGGAAGGCTGGGGACAGTGCTGCCACGTTCGATCACGGTCTTCGCGGGCACAGTCGGCCTTCTCGGCGCGGCCCTGGTGATGACTCCGCCCGCCGCAGCAGCAGCCGGCGGCACGCTGTACGTCAACAATCTCGCGACGTCGAACTGCTCCGACAGCGCGGCGGACGCGGGCTCGCAGGCACAGCCCTACTGTTCACTGCAGGCCGCCGTCGACACCGCCGACCCGGGTGACACGGTGATGGTGGTCAAGGGGGACTACGGACCGCTGGACGTGAAGACCTCGGGTACCGCGAGTGCTCCGGTCACCATCACCACCAGCGCGGGCAAGGCGCTCAACTCGATCGTCACCCCCCTGTCGGGTTCCGGTCCTTCGCTCACCTTCGACCACGTGCACGACGTCACGGTGCACGGTTTTTTCGTCGCGACGAACGTTTCGGCCCCGGCCGTGGCGGTCAGGGCCTCCAGCGACATCACGCTTGACGGCGGCACCGTCGCGGGCGCCTCGACGGGTGCCCTGGTGGGCATCGACGGGCAGAGCAGCGCGGTCACACTGAGCCGGGACGAAGTGGAGACGCGCCCGGCCCAGGACGGCGTGGACGTCTCCTCGGGAGCCGTCGGGACGGTGATCACCGGCAACAAGTTCTCCTACCTGAAGAACACGCCTGTGAACGCGGCAGACGCGCCCGGCACGGTCGTGGTCGGCAACACCTTCACCGACGACGGCGGCTGCAACACCGCGATCTCACTCACCGGTGCCTCCTCCGGTTCGACGATCGAGAACAACGCCTACTTCCTCGGAACCTCGGGCGGTTGCACGACCTACGGCAGCAGCACTCCGGTGGTGGTGTCCGCCGCGTCGACGAACGGCACCACCTACGCCTACAACGTCTTCGAGTCCGAATCCGACGGGGCGCTCTACAACTGGGGCGGCCAGTCCTACGCGACCGCCGCCGAACTGCGGGCCGCCACCGGCGAGGGGCAGCACGAACTGTACGTCGCGGTGGCCGCGGGCTCGGCCGGCGTGGACGTCACCTCGCTCCTGGACTCCGCCGACGCCGACGCACCGGGCGAACTCAGCACCGACTTCTACGGCAACCCACGCGTGGACGACCCGCTCCTGTCCAACACCGGCACCGGCAGTGGCTACTACGACCGCGGCGCGGTCGAGTCCCAGGATCCCTACCAGTTGGCGCCCGCCGTCTCCGTCGGCAAGGGCCCGGCCCCACTCTCCGAGACGATCACGGCGAACGAGACCAACCCCTGGAAGACCCGCATCACCGGCTACACCTTCGACTTCGGCGACGGCAGCGACCCGGTGGTGTCCACCACCCCCAGCGTCGCCCACACCTACACCGCGATGGGCTCCCACACCGTCACGGTCACCGCCCTCACAGCGGCCGGGGCCACGTTCGCCGGCAGCAAGAAGGCCTACGCCACCGTCGCGCCCGAAGCTCCGCTGGTGCCCGCCCTGTCGCTCGGCCGGGCCTCTGCGCACAGCAGCCTCACCGTCCAGGCGGACGCCTCCGGGACCACTGACGAGTGGAGCATCGCCGAGTACAGCGTCGACTACGGGGACGGCACTCCGGCCGCGGATCTCGGTACCGGCGGCTTCGGCGGCCACACCTACGCCAGGCCCGGCACCTACACCGCCACCCTCACGGTCAGGGACGACGGCGGGAGAACCGGCACGATCAGCCGGCAGGTCACCGTCGGCAGCGCGTTCGTGCCCTTCGGTCCGACCCGGATCCTGGACACCCGCAACGGCACCGGTGCCGCCAAGGCGAAGGTGAGCCCGGGGGCGGTGCTGCGGCTCAAGGTCGCCGGCGTCAAGGGCGTCCCCGCCACCGGGGTCACCGCGGTGACCCTCAACCTGACCGGCGTCAACGCCTCCACCAGCACGGTGATCACCGCCTTCCCCGACGGCACCACCCCGCCGACCGCCTCCAACCTGAACCTGGTCCCGGGCCAGGCCACGCCGAACCTGGTCACCGTCCCGGTCGCCGCCGACGGCTACGTCGACCTGTACAACCACTCGGGCAGCGTCGACCTGGTGGGTGACGTCGAGGGCTTCTACAGCACCACCGCCGCGGTCACCCCGGGCGGGGCGGGCTTCGTTCAGGTGAGCGGCCCGACCCGGGTGCTGGACACCCGCAACGGGACAGGGACCGTCAAGGGCAAGGCCGGGCCGGGCGGGCTGATCTCGCTCACCCTGCCGGCCGGCGGCGCCGACAACGCCTCCGCGGTGCTGCTGAACGTCACCGAGACCGACGCCACCGCCTCCGGCTGGGTCGGCGTGGAGCCGGTCTCCGGCGTTCCCCCCGTCAGCTCCGTACTGAACTTCACGGCCGGACAGACCAGCGCCAACCTGGTCGTCGCGCCGGTCGTCGACGGGCGGGTCCAGTTCTACAACCGGGCCGGAAGCGTCGACCTGATCGCCGACCTCGAAGGCTATGTGGTCTCCGACGCGACGACCTCCCCGCACGCCACGGGCTCGGCCTACTTCCCGATCCCGCCGACCCGGGTGCTCGACACCCGCAACGGCACCGGCACGGCCCAGGGCACACTCGGCGCCAAGTCGGGGCTCAGCGTCAAGGTGGCGGGGTCGCGCGGCGTCCCGGCCGGGGCGAAGGCGGTGCTGGTCAACCTGACGGGCGTCAAGGCCACCACGAGCACCTGGCTGTCGGCCTACGCCGGCGGTTCGGCCCTGCCCGCCGGGTCCACCCTGAACCTCGCCGCCGGTGCCACCCGCGCCAACCTGGCCCTGGTACCGGTCGGTTCCGACGGCTCCATCGCCATCCACAACAACAGCGGCAGCGTCGACGTGGTCGCGGATGTCGAGGGCTACTACCTCGGCTGATCCGGCCCGGCGGACATCACCGGACCGCCGGCCTCGCCCTGAGGCGAAGCGCGACGGTGCCGGCGGTCCGGGTCAGTGCCGGTGTCAGCTCCTGGTCCACTGCTGGTTGGTGCCGCCGTTGCAGTACCAGACGTCGACCGACGTGCCGTTGCCGGTGCCCGCTCCGGACGCGTCCAGGCAGAGCGCCGGGTTGGCGACACTGGTCACGGAGAGGTCCGCGTTCACGTTCCACTGCTGTGCCGCGGTGCCGGTGCAGTCGGTGATGACCACGGGGTCGCCCGCGGTGGCTCCGGTGCCTCCCAGCGTCATGCACTTGTTGCCGTAGACGGTGAGCTGCTTGTCCGCGTTCCAGTTCCAGGTCTGGTTGCCGCCGGCGTTGCAGTCCCAGAGGTCGAGCTGGGTGCCGTTGGTCGTGCTGAAGCCGGGTACGTCGACGCAGCGGCCGGAGGCCACTCCGCGCAGGACCTCACCGGGAGGCGCGGGCGGCAGGTCGTTGACGGGCGGGGTCTTGCCGAAGCCGTAGCCCCAGCGCAGCAGCGCGACGCCGGTGGCGCTGTTGTCCACCAGGTTGCCGTCGGCGTCCAGCGACTCGATCGAGTAGGAGTCGCCGAAGCGCAGGCCCGGCCAGTACACCAGCCCCATCCCCTTGCTGCGGGCGGTGTTGGCCACGGACGCGAGGTACGAGGTGTAGATGTTGCCGTTCCAGGCGCCGTAGTTCAGACCGATGGTCATCGGGGAGCCGGCCTCGTCGATGATGGTCCGGCCGGTGTACTTGCCGAGACGGGCCTCGAGGTCGGCGGTCCAGTCCGACTGCTTGGTGTAGCTGTTCCAGAAGCCGTAGAAGTGCAGCGACAGCAGGGTTCCGCGCAGTGCGGGGGCCGCGCCGACACCGGTGACGTTGTCGTTGTAGCCGGTACCGCTGATCACGACACGGCCGCGCGGAACGTCCTTGTGCCGGCCCAGCCAGCCGCTGGTGACGGACACCCACTGGTCCAGGGTGTAGCCGTGCGGCTCGTTCATGGGCTCGAAGTAGACCCGCGGGTTGTGCTTGTACTCCCGCACCACGGTGTTCCACATCTTGGTCCAGGCGGCCGTGTCGTCGACCAGGCCGTCCTTGCTGCTGTCGGCCTCCCAGTAGCTGACGATGACCTTGTCACCGCTTGCCGTGGCCGCGTCGATCGTCGCCCGGTACGACTTCCACCAGGTGGTGCCGACGGACGCCGGGTTGATCGGCAGTCGCAGCGTGTTGGCGCCGAGGTTCTTCTTGAACCCGCGCACCATCTTGTTCGTGGTGCGGTACACGGTGCGGTAGTTGTCGGTCACCGACAGCCCGCTCGGCACCACCGCGTCACTGGCGTAGTTGTCGCGCGGGTCCGCCCAGTTCACGCCGCGGAAGTCCCTGGTACCGCCCTTCGGCGCGGGCTTCCCCGAGACGGAGGAGGCGTGCGAGGCGGCCTGCGTCTCGGGGGCCTGCTGGGCGAGGGCGGGGCCGGGGGCGGTCAGCACCATGAGGGTCGCGCCGAGGCCGGCCATCAGCACACTGGCCAGTCTTCTCGACCTCGTCGGGGTCTTGGTCATGTCGTCTCCAGTGACGGGAATCGCGGAGGGCGGAGTGCGGGTTCGTCACCTGAGCCGAGTCAGTGAGGAACCAGGGTCCGGATACAGACACTCGGACCCGTGTAAACCGGCCATGGTTACGTAACCATGGCCGGACACTGACACGGTGCCGACCCCGGTGACAAGAGATGTGACGCTTCCGAAATGCCACGGACTTCTTGATCCAGGGGTGCGGCGGTGGCCACGGCTCCACTTGCAGGGGCCGCCTCCCGGCCACGCTCGCTCATGACCAGGTTCCGCTACGGGCCTCCCCACACTGTTGGTGGCCGCTGTCCCTCGACCCGGATAACGACCACGACAACAGGGCCGCCGCGTGGGCCCAACGTGCCTGCCCCCTCAACTGCGGTCCCGCCGGGACGGAGCCGGGCCGCTGCTTGCCCGCACGATCAGTTCCGGCTCGGCCCACAGGGGCAGGGCCGGGGCCGTATCGGGCTCCAGGAGCCGGTGGAGCAGGCCGAAGCAGCCCCGGCCGAGGCCTTCGAAGTCGAGGCGGACGGTGGTCAGGGCGGGGTGGGCGTACGCGGAATGCGGGGCGTCGTCGAAGCCCACCACGCTCAGATCGCCCGGCACATCACGGCCCGCCTCCCTGGCCGCGCGGAGGACGCCGAGTGCCAGGTCGTCGTTGCCGCACAGTACGGCCGTGACCGACGGGTCGGCCAGCAGCGAGCGGGCGACGAGGTAGCCGGAGCGAGGGCTCCAGCCGGCGGCCAGGGGTTCGGGGACGGGCTTGCCGGCCACCCTCAGGGCGTCGCGCCAGCCCTCGCCACGCTGGCCGATGCGGGTGGTGGAGGACGGGATCGCCAGGTAGTGCACGGTCTCGTGGCCGAGGCCGAGGAGGTGACGGGTGGCCTGGGCCGCGGCCGCCCGGTCGTCCAGCCAGAGCTCGGGCCGGTCGCCGGGGCGGCCGTCCTCGGGCCGTTCCACGGCCGCCGCTGCGGGGAACCCCGCGGGCAGTGCCTGCCATGCCGATACGCCGGGTGCGTCGAAGGCGATCACCAGCACCGCCTCCCCCGGCCGGCTGATCCGGGCCGCGACATCCGCGGGCTGCTGGGCGGAGCCTGCGTCGAGCACGCTTATCCCGACTGCGAAGCCGGCCGCCCTCGCCGCCTCCTCGATGCCCTTCAGGGTCGCCGAGGCACCGTACAAGGAGGTGTCGGAGGTCAGCACGGTCACCGAACGCACCGCTCCACCGGCCAGCGCCCGGGCCATCCGGTTGGGCGTGTAGCCCAACTCGGCGATGACATCCAGGACTCGGGCCCGGGTCGACACCTTGACTTTGGGGTCACCGTTGACGACCCGGGAAACGGTCTGGTGTGACACGCCCGCCTCTTTGGCGACGTCGCGGATGCTGACGGCCTTCGACGCCTGCGGTCCCCCGGCCGGGCGGGGGGCGGGGGGCACTTCGTGCATGTGGAGAGGGCTCCTCGTATGCCTGTCACCCGAACCGGACCGGCTGCCTGGAACGGGGTGGGACCTTCACTCTGCGTGTGGACGACGACGTGGTCAACGGGTAGCCGACCGTGGCCGACCGAGGGGCCTCGAGAGGAAAGTTCGCGAGGAGTATTGCGGAGGGCAAATGTTACCGTTCACACTACCCCTGCATCACCGACGCGTCACAGGCGACGACGGGGGCCGACGGGGTTCCCTGTTCCCCGAGTCCGCCTCGTGGCCCCCCTGATGCGGCAGCCTTGCTGCAGCTCTCCGCCACTCCCCCATCACCTCCCCCCACCGCATCGTCCGCCGTCGAGCCCTCCCGGAGCTCAAAATTGTGAACGGTAACATTTCCGGGCCCCAGAGAGCGCTCCGGCCGTCAGGTCTCCGTGGGCCCCCTGGGCCCGAACCGGGCGAATCTCCACCTCCCCATCCGCGCCGGCTCACGGCACCCGCCTGGGCAAGGCGTTGCCCGTACATCCACAGCTGCCACCGTTCATTCGCATGAGAAAGGGTTGATCCCGTGTCATCAGGGAGAACCGCCGTGTCCCACTGGGCACGACGTGTGGCCGTCCAGGTCTCGGTCCTCGGCCTGGCTTTCGCCGGGCTGATGGTCATGGGCGGTGGCCGGACGGCGTCGGCGGACCTGGGCCGGACCGAGCCGCTCGCGGTGACGGCCAACCAGGTCGCGGTTCCGTCGGCACCGATGGGCTGGGCCTCCTGGAACAGCTTCGCCAGCAGCATCGACTACGCCACCATCAAGGCCCAGGCCGACGCCCTCGTCTCGTCGGGCATGGCGGCCGCCGGCTACAAGTACGTCAACATCGACGACGGCTGGTGGCAGGGCGCCCGCGACAGCAACGGCAGGATCGTCACCGACGAGAGCCTGTTCCCCGGTGGCATGAAGGCCATGGCGGACTACATCCACAGCAAGGGCCTGAAGGCGGGCATCTACACCGACGCCGGCAAGCAGGGCTGCGGCTACTACTACCCCACCACCAGGCCCGCGGCGCCCAACACCGGCAGCGAGGGCCACTACCAGCAGGACATGCAGACGTTCCAGGAGTGGGGCTACGACTTCGTCAAGATCGACTGGTGCGGCGGCAACGCCGAAGGCCTCGATCAGGAGACCACGTACAAGGCGATCAGCGCCGCCAACGACGCCGCCGCCGCGGTCACCGGCCGCAAGCTGGTCCTGTCGCTCTGCGAGTGGGGCACCGGCAACCCCTGGAACTGGGGCGCGGGCACGGCCCCGATGTGGCGCACCAGCACCGACGTGATCTTCTGGGGCAACAGCCCGTCCACGGCCAACATGCTGGCCAACTTCGACAAGACGCTGCACCCCTCGTCCCAGCACACCGGGTACTACAACGACCCCGACATGCTGATGGTCGGCATGAACGGCTTCAGTGCCGCGCAGAACCGCACGCACATGGGACTGTGGGCGATCTCCGGCGCCCCGCTGGTGGCCGGCAACAACCTCGCCACCATGAGCTCCACGACCGCGTCGATCCTCAAGAACCCTGAGGTCATCGCCATCGACCAGGACGCCCGGGGCCTTCAGGGTGTCAAGGTCGCCGAGGACACCAAGGGCCTGCAGGTCTACAGCAAGGTCCTGTCGGGCACCGGCAAGCGGGCGGTGCTGCTGCTCAACCGCACCTCCGCCGCCGCCTCCGTCACGGCCCGCTGGACCGATCTGGGCCTGACCTCGGCCTCGGCCGCCGTACGCGACGTATGGACCGGGACCGACGCCGGCAGCTTCGGGACCGGCTACACCGCCGGCGTCCCGGCCGGCGAGGCGGTACTCCTCACGGTCTCCGGCACCGAGGTCTCCGGCACCACCTACGAGGCGGAGTCCTCGTCCAACACCCTTGCCGGTACCGCCGCCAACGCCACCTGCGCGAACTGCTCGGGCGGCTCGCTGGTCGGCTGGATCGGCAACGGCTCCGCCAACACCCTGACGATCAGGAACGTCAACGCCTCGACGTCCGGCGTGAAGCTCGCCACCATCGCCTACGTCAACGGCGACAGCACCGCCCGTACGGCGACGCTCCAGGTCAACGGCCAGCAGCCCACGGTGGTCTCGTTCCCGCCGACCGGCTCCTGGACCACTCCCGGCACCGTCTCCGTGCAGGTCGGTATGGCCAAGGGCGCCAACACCATGCAGTTCTCCAACAGCGGCGGCTGGTCGCCCAACGTCGACGCCGTCCTGCTTCAGGGCATCACGGGCACCAACGGCAACGAGATCGTCGGAGCCGGCTCCGGCCGGTGCCTCGACCTCGCCAAGAACTCGATCAACAACGGCACCCAGGCCGCCCTCTGGGACTGCGTCGGCGGACACAACCAGACCTTCACGTCCACGTCGCGCGGCGAACTCGTGGTCTACGGCAACAAGTGCCTCGACGCCGACAACAGCGGCACCACCAACGGCACGAAGGTCATCATCTGGGACTGCACCGGCGGCACCAACCAGAAGTGGACCGTCAACGCCAACGGCACCCTCACCAACAACCAGTCCGGGCTCTGCCTCGACGCCGTCGGCAGCGGCACCGCCAACGGGACGAAGATCGACCTGTGGACGTGCAACAGCGGGAGCAACCAGCAGTGGACGCTCAACTGACCAACTGACGCACCGTCCGACCCCGATCGGCGGACGGACCGGATTCACCGGCCCGTCCGCCGACGCATGCCGACCGACCACGAGGCTCCGCCTCGCGAGCAGGACACCGACGTCACCCGCGACCCCTCTGGCGCAACCCGTGACAGCAAATACTTGGCCAGCCACATGGTTGCTGTCACGTTAGTTATGTGCCCGGCCACCTAAATGGGTGGCGGCACGAGAGGAGTCGTCATGAGAGCCATCCTGTTCGACCGTTTCGGAGGCACGGACGTGCTGCACGAGGCGGACATCGAGGTCCCGCAGCCCGGCCCCGGGCAGATCCGCGTTCGCGTCAGGGCGGCCGGGCTGAACGCGCCGGTAGTTGTCCCTGCCAACGGACCAGACGTCCGCCCCGAGCAGGCCGTTGCCGTGCGACGGATAGGGTCCCTGCATGCAGACGGGTGGGTTACTCGGCTCCGGCCGCAGCGCGGACGTGTTCGCCATCGATGATCACTGGGTCCTTCGCCGATACCGCGACGGCGGCGACGTCAGCGCCGAAGCTGCCGTGATGGCCTACCTCGCGGAGCACGAGTATCCGGTGCCCCGCCTCCGCAACCCGGCGAGCGCCGGAGGCAGCACGGCGCCGCGAACCGACCTGGTGATGCAGCGACTGCACGGCCCGTCCATGCTTCAGGCGCTGCTGAAGGGCATGCTCACGGCCGAGGAGGCAGGAGCGGGGCTCGCCGGTCTGCTGCACCGCCTGCACTCGGTTCCCGCACGGGTCTCCGACGATCCCGTCGATCGGATCCTCCACCTCGACCTGCACCCGGACAACGTGATGCTCACCTCGGACGGGCTCATGGTGATCGACTGGCGCAACACCCAGGAAGGGCCACCCGGACTGGACTGGGGAATGTCGGCCCTGATCCTGGCGCAGGTCGCTGTCGGCAACACGGCCCTGGCGACGCCGGCCCGGGCAGTACTCGCCTCACTGCTGGCACATCTCGACCCCGCGATCAGCCTGGGAAGCACCGACTCCGGATGCCTTGCGGAAGCCAGGAAGAGACGGGCGGCCGACCCGTCGATGAGCGAGAGCGAGACGCACCTTCTCGATGAAGCCGTGGAGTTGATACTTGAGCTGACGCCCTCCCGACCTTGAACGACAAGCTCAGAGCAGGGCGCGCAGGTCGTCGAGCGAGTCCGGGGTGTCGAGCAGCCGGGCCCCGTTGGGGAACAAGGTCAGACGTCCAGTGAAGGCCCGGGCTTCGATCCCGCGCCTGCTGACGTGCTCGCTACTCGGCGTACCGGACCGCCCTCTTCACATCAAGTTCCACTCCGGCCCGCATCGCGCCCTGCTCCTTCGCGTGCTCGGTGACCGCGGCCTGCACGTCGCGGGCGAGGTCACGCCATGCCTGCCACGCGGTCTCGTAAGCGGGCGGGTCGCCTTGGCCGCGTAGGGCTTGCACGGCGGCGTGCGCCTGGTCGGCGGCGCGTTGCTTGTCCAGGAGTTCTTCGAAGGTGTGTGTCACGTAGGGACTTTAAGCCGCGCGGCACCGAGTTCCCCGCCGCGACCTGTACAGCGAGGGATTCGCTCGAGTCCTTCTCGGTCGGGTCGGCTTCTCTGCCGCCCGCTGCTGCAGCTGTTTCAGGTGTCTCATGAGCGGGCGCCGGCCAGGGCTCGTCATCGCATCAGGTCAACTCTGACGGTCGAGCCTGGATGCCTTCATCCTGTTGCTCTGCGACTCCGTCGCCGCGTCGACAACTCGGGAGCGCCCGGCGTCGGGTCCCGGGACAATGATCGGTATGACGTCTCTCCACTCCAACCCGCTTTTCACTCGGCTTGCCGACGCCGAACGGATCCTCGTCTCGGGCGCGGGTGGGGGCTTCGACATCTACTCCGGCCTGCCATTGGCCCTTTCCCTCTTGCATCAGGGCAAGCAGGTGTATCTCGCGAACCTTTCCTTCAGCGCGCTCGAGGGTCTTCCGATCGACGACTGGGTCGCCCCCGACCTGGCCGCTGTCACTCCCGACTCCGCTCTGCACCAGAGCTACTTCCCGGAGCGGACACTCGCTCAGTGGCTGCACCGGCACGGCTACCCGTTCCACGTGTACGCCTTCCCCCAGACCGGGGTGCGTCCGCTGCGCGCCGCCTACCAAGCACTGGTCGAGCTGCACCGTATTGACGCTGTGGTACTGGTCGACGGCGGTACGGACATTTTGATGCGCGGTGACGAAGCCGGGCTCGGCACTCCGGAAGAGGACTTGGCCAGCGTGGCGGCGCTGGCCGCGCTGGACGGTATACCAACCCGCCTCGTCGTTTCAGTCGGCTTCGGGGTGGACGCGTACCACGGCGTAAACCATGTGCAGGTATTGGAGAATATCGCCGCGCTGGAGCGCGACGGCGCATACCTCGGTGCGTTCTCGATACCGCGTGCCACCCGTGAGGGCGCTCTCTACCTCGACGCGGTGACGCACGCTCAGGAGCACACCCCGGAGCACCCCAGCATCGTGAACGGTTCCATTGCGGCAGCCGTGCGCGGCTCGTTCGGCGATGTCCGGTTCACCGACCGCACCCGGGGCAGCGAGTTGTTCGTGAACCCGCTGATGTCCCTGTACTTCGCCTTCGACCTTCCGGGCCTGGCAGCACGCTGCCTCTACCTGGACCGGATCGAGGACACCCACCTGATGCGCCAAGTCCATTCACGGATTGCCGAGTTCCGCGAATCCACAGTGACTCGCCCGCCCCGCCGTTTCCCACACTGACGACCAGGCCGACGATGCGCTGCCCTGTGCCATCGCTGCGTCCCCAGGAACGATGTCACGGCCATCGGTGCAGTGGGCTACGGAGCAGTCCGGCTTCCCCGGAGTATCTCGATACCCGCTCGGTCGGTGTCCTCCGGTACCGCGTCGAGGCGATGGATCAGCACCCAGCGACCGTCGTCCATCACCTCACCGCCGGACAGGCCGGTGATGCGCCCGCCTTCACCGACGTCATGGCCCGCCCGCGCGATCCGCGAGCGCCTGCGCAAGCGCGGCATCCGGGCGGTGAACCCCGTACCCGCCGACCAGCGCGGACACCGGCTACGTCGAGGCGGCCGCGGCAGCAGGTCACCGGCCTCGACCCCGCGACCGATGAGCAGCGCAACACCGTCGAACGGTGCGTCAACCGCCTGAAGCAGTGGCGCGGCCTCGCCACCTGAGGGCGTGCGGTGGTCCCCCGCGCCACTGCTCAGAGCTGGATGATCGGGCGCATCGCCAGTCCCTCGGTGCCGGCCCAGCCGTTCACCCGCGCCGCGTCGTCGACGGAGACGGTGTCGAGACCGTCGGGCAGGTCGAAGACGAGCGTGCCCCTCAGTTCGGTGCCCTCGCCGGCGACCAGGGTGGCGGTGAAACGGTCGGACTGGTCGTACTCCGCCTCGCCGCCCTCGTCGTTGCCGAAGGCGTACAGGCCGGCGTACGCCTTGCCGCCTCCCTCGACGACGACGGGTTCGGTGTCCGGCTCTCCGAGCGTGTCGACGATCGGGGCGTCGTTGCCGGCCTTGAGCCGTACCTGCGGCGCGTCGTTGAGGACGCACGGCGTCCTGGTGCTGTTGGTGACGGTCAGCAGGAAGTGGCGGGGGGTCTCCCCCGAACCGTCCTGGAGCTCGACCGCGGTGTTGAGCCCGGTGACCTCGCAGTCGGCGTACGAGGTGCCGTTGCCGCCGCCGGTCTCGCCGCTGTCCCCGGTCCCCGCGCCCGTCGTGCTGCTGCTGCCGGTCCCGGAGTCGCCCGTGGACTCGGTGCTCTTCGACGTACTCCCCCCGGCCGGGGCGGAGCCCGAGCGGGCGGCGGTCGGCGATGCGGCTGCCTTGTCGTCATCCCCGGACGGCTGGCAGGCGGTGGCCGTCAACAGAGCCGCGACCATGGTCACGCCCAGGGCGGCGCCACGCAGGCCCCGACGCGATGAGCCGGGTCCGACCGTCTTCGAGTTCATGCCGTTTCCTCTTCCCCCGTGACCGACCCGAAGTCGGTCGATGTGTACGCGACATGGGCAGTCTTGCCACTCGGGGGAGCCGGATGACCGTCGGCCCGCGTTTGTTACAGCCCTCGCACGAAGCAGCAGCCGTGACGTGACCATGACTCCGAGAGCCACTGCTGAGGATGAGAGGTGATCTGCCCGCCGGGACATGGGAAATGAGTGCGGGTTTCAGGGCTGTAGTCGGGCATCAGGTGCAGATCCACGTGCTCGGCGTTCTCGGCGAGAGACCGCATTGCCACGCAGGCCCTCGTCGACGAGGAGACCCTCCTGGCGGACGCGCCATGCGTGCCTGGCTCAGGGGGCCGCGGCTCGCAAAGGCGGGCGCCGGCGGCATGCTGGTCGGCCTCGCCGACGCCACCCGTCCGCCCGGTGGCGGTTTCGAGGCTCCGTACGGTTCCCCGGATCGCGCCGAACTCACCCAGCGGCCGGCCGCCCTGACCGTCCGGGAACGGGAGACGGCCGAACCGGTGGCGCGCGGGCTCACCAGCCGGCCCATCGGAGCGAACCGGCTCTACGTCAGCCGGCACACCGTAGAGCCCCCTGTCTCCGCGCTTTCCGCAAGACCGGGGTCTCCGGAGCCGTTTCGGGGACGCCCGGGCGGAGCAAGGACCGAGCCTGGCCCAGGTGCCCTCGGCGGTGATCGGTGAGCCTCTGCGAACCGGCCACCGCCGTCTCGGCCGGGAAGCCGCCTACCTGACGTCGACGAAGTCGCCGGGCGCCGTCGCCGAGCCGGTCGTGGTGGTGCCGGCGAACACGAAGCGGTAGTAGCCGTCGGAGACGGCCTTGGTGGTGGTGCTCAGGGCGCCGGTGCTGTTCGTCTTGACCGTCTTGAGCGTGGTGTAGGTGTTGCTGCCCTTCTTGCGGAACTGCAACTTCACCGGCTGGTTCGTGTATCCCGCGTACTTCCCCGTGGTCCAGTTGGCGCGGCTCAGCTTGCCGGTGACCGTGATGGTCTTGCCCTTCTTCACCGGCTCCGGGGCGGCGTTGGCGGTCAGCTTGGCGGCACGCTTGATCTGGGTCCTGGCGACGTCGTCGTCGTAACTGGCGTTCGCGTAGAGGTCGTAGGCGCCCAGGAACACCTTCCAGGTCCCCGCGGTGCCGTTGCCGTCCTTGAAGGCGACCGCGGGGTCGATGGTGAAGACGGTCTTGCAGCTGTAGCTGTAGCCGTTCTCGACCGGCGTCTCCGTGCAGGTGGGGTAGTCGTCCGACTCCAGGCTGCCGGTGATGGTGTCCGTGCTCGAACTGTCGGTGCCCTGCCACAGGAACGCCTGGGTGATGGCTACACCCTCCTCGTCGAAGGCGGTGAACGTGACGGGAACGGCCTTCTTGCCTGTTACGCCGAGAACGATGTCTTGGCCCTTGTTGACGACTCCGTCCTTGAAGGTGGTGCCGCCCAGCGCGTCCTGCGGCCGGACGCTGTGGGCGGCGAAGAGTCTGAGATCCTTCGCCGCCCCAGGGTGTTCCGCTGCCTGGGCGGTGCCCGGAAGAGCGAGTGCCGAGAGTGCGACGGCGCCGGAAAGGACGGTGGCCGCAGTGGGTATACGCATGTGAATCCCCCAAGGTGAGATCGGGTGGACCTGCCGAACTGACCTTATGGCAGGGCCTGTTGATATGGTGAAGATTCGGTGAACGCCCGGATCCCGCGGCAGCAGCTCAGCGCCTGGATGCCGATGACCGTGACACGGATGCCGTTCGACCGCTTGCCCGCGAAGACGCCACAGAGCAGAAACGCCCCGGCGATCAGCGGACGTCAGCACTGCCACGCGACGGAGCAGCCCGGCCCCTTGTCCCGACCGTGGTCGGCTGCGTCGTTCACCACGGCCGACGACAGGCCGCCCGCCGCCAGGTTCAGCACGGCCTGGACCCATGCCCCCGCCAACGCCGGCCTGACACTCTTCGCCATCTGCGCTTTCACGCTCGGTGCCGTCATGAGTGCAAGGAAACGGCATACGTGTCAGGGGCACATCGGTAGGAGTACGTAGTCCGTGTACGTATGTGCCGTCGCCACCCGGCCACCGCGACCTCCTCCGCGGCCGCCGCGACCTCCTCCGCCGTCGTTTCGGCGCGCGGAAACACGCTGGCTGCTCTCGGTGACGAGGTCCACGGGCGAGACACAGGATGCGAGCGCCGTGCCGACCCCACCGACCCCGCCGACCCCGCGACCCCGCGACCCCGGCCGACCGCACGGTCGACGCCCCCTGGACACGGCGGGGCGCAGGCAGGCCCGCCCCCGGTACAGGACGTAGGACAGGCACAAGCCCTGCCCCCACCGACCGCCGAACGAGCGGCCCGTCAGACCCCCTCGGTGACCGTCATCCAGCGCCACTGGGTGAACTGCTCCAGATTGGCGGTGCCGCCGATGCGGGAGCCGTTGCCCGATGCTCCCATCCCGCCGAAGGGGGCGTTCGCGGCGTCCTTGGCACAGACGTCGTTGAGGTGCACCATGCCGGTGCGCAACTGCTCGGCGATGACCGCGGCCCGCGGCACCGAACGGGAGTGCACGGCCGCCGTGAGGCCGTACACGGTGTCGTTGGCGATCTCGACGGCCTCCGTGTCGGTACGGAAGGGGACGACAGGGGCGACCGGCCCGAAGATCTCCTCGGTGAAGGCGGGCATGGTCCGCGCGACGTGGTCCAGGACGGTGGGCGGGTAGAACAGCCCGTCGCGGCGTCCGCCGGCCAGCACCCGCGCCCCGGCGGCCACGCTCTCGTCCACGATGCGTTCGATGTTCGCGGCCTGGCGCTCGCTGATCACGGGACCGAGGGCCACCCCCTCCTCGCGGGGGTCGCCGACCCGCAGCGCGCCGGCCTGTTCGATCAGCGCCTCGGTGTACGGCTCCACGATGTCGGCGTGCACCAGATGACGTCCGGCGGCGACGCAGGCCTGCCCCTGGTAGCCGAAGGAACTCATCGCCCCGGCCGCCGCGGCGGCGTCGATGTCGGCGTCGTCGAGCACGACGATCGAGTTCTTGCCGCCCAGTTCCAGGGCCACCCGCTTGAGCCCGTCGCCCGCGGCCCGGGCCACCGCCCGTCCCGCCTGGGTGGATCCGGTGAACACGACCATGGCGACGTGCGGATCGGCCACGACCGCCTCACCGGTGCCGGTGCCTCCGGGCAGGACGTGCAGCAGCCCCTCGGGCAGTCCGGCCTCCTCGAACAGCCGCGCCACGAGGACGCCGCCGGACACCGGCGTGTGGGGATCGGGTTTGAGCAGGACGGCGTTGCCCAGCGCAAGGGCGGGCGCGAGGGCCCGCATGGCGAACAGCAGGGGGGCGTTCCAGGGGTTGATGACGCCGACCACACCCAGCGGTACCCGCCATGCGTAACTGGCCCGGCCCGGTGCCGACGGGCTCAGGATCTCGCCGCGGGGCAGCGAGGCGAGCCCGGCGGCCTGCGCCAGCTGACTGAGTCCGGCCGCGATCTCGTAGTCGCCCTTCGCCGGGACGCCTCCGGACTCCCTGACGATCCACTCGCGGACAACCCCGGTGTGCGCGCGCAGCGCCCGGGCGGCCTCGAGCAGGACCTCGGCGCGTTCCTGGGGTGGCGTCTCGGCCCAGGCCCGCTGAGCCCGGGCGGCCAGGGCACCGGCCCGGGCGACATCCGCGGGCGCCGCCACACCCACCTCCGCCAGCCGCTCTCCGGTGGCGGGTTCGTTGACCGGCTGGGTCCCGCCCCCGGACTGCCGCCAGCCGCCGCTGTAGATCTTCCCGGTCCACTCGGCCGCGTCCGGCCACGTCCCCTCGCTGGTGGCAGTCATGGCAGGACCCCCATCATCGCTACATTGGTAGCCTTTTGGGACTTATGACCCCGTTAAGCTTATATGTTCGACCGATTCCCTGTCGGTTGCTCGCGGCCGGGCCGGGGCGCACGGTGGAAAGACCGAGGTGAGGGCGGATGAACGTGATGACGGGTTCTGAAGCCGCCGACGACGACCGGGCGGCCCTACGGCCGGAGGACCCCGTCGACGAGTCGGCCACGGCCAGAGCCACCGTGGATCCCCACGGCATCGTGACCGGGTGGAGCGAGGGCGCACGGCGACTGCTCGGATACCGGTCCGCGGAGGTCATCGGCCGACTCGCGGCGCCGTTGCTCGCCGCGGAGCCGCCCTTGGAGGCGCTGCGCTCCCTGCACACGCTGCCGAGGTGGAACGGGGCGGCGACTCTCCTGCACTCGGACGGCCACCACCTCACAGTGAACCTGCTGGCCCACCGCCGGGAACCCCACTCCGAGGACGACGGGGGCGGCGAGTGGCTCCTGGTCTCCCCCCGGGCCCGGCCGACGTCGCCCCGCCGGGACGACGCGCTGCTGATGTGGGCGTTCACCCAGTCCCCGGCCACGTCGGCGCTCTACGACACCGGTCTGCGGCTGCGGCGGGCGAACGCGGACATGGAGCGGGTGATCGGCCTCCCCGAAGCGGCGATGCAGGGGCTGCGGGTGTCGGAGATCGTGGTCGACTCGGAGGGCGACCGGACGGAACAGTGCATGCGGCGGGCGCTGGAGACCGGAGAACAGCAGCATCTGCAGCAGGTCCTGCGCCTGGCGGGCCACGCGAGCGAGAGCATCTGGTCGACGGCGCTCACCCCCGTGAAGGACGCCGGCGGAACGGTACGGGGCGTGCTCCTTTCCGCCCACAACGTGACCGAGGAGCACCTGGCCCGACGGCGTCTGGCCCTGCTCAACGAGGCCAGTATCCGCATCGGCAGCACCCTGGACCTGGCCCGGACCGCGCAGGAACTGGCCGACGTCGCCATCCCGCACCTCGCGGACTTCGTCACCGTCGACCTGCTGCCCGCCATCGAAGGCGGCGACGACCCACGCGCCAGCTCGCCGCCCAGCCCGGTCATGCTGCGCCGTGTCGCCTACCAGTCGGTCCTGGAGGGCTGCCCCGAGGTCGTGGTGGAGCGCGGCACAGTGGCCGCCTACCCGGACGAGTCGACCGCGGCCAGGTGCCTGAGCACCGGCCGACCGCTGATCGAGAACGTGACCGCGCCCGCGATGGACCAGGTGGCGACCCAGGCCCCGGACCGGGCCGAACGGATGCGGCGCTACGGCTTCCACTCGGTGCTGGCCGTGCCGATGCGCGCCCGCGGCATCACCCTCGGCGTGGCGACGTTCTCCCGCCACCGGCGCCCGGAACCCTTCGAACGGGACGACCTGCTCCTCGGCGAGGAGATCACCGCCAGGGCCGCCGTCTGCATCGACAACGCCCGCCGCTACGACCGTGAGCGCCGCACCTCCCTCACCCTGCAGAGCAGTCTCCTGCCGCAACGGCTGCCCCCGCAGGCCGCCGTCGACGTCGCCTCCCGCTACCTGCCCGCCAGTGCGCAGGCCGGCGTCGGCGGCGACTGGTTCGATGTGATCCCGTTGTCCGGCGCCCGGGTCGCGCTCGTCGTCGGCGACGTCGTCGGCCACGGCATCCAGGCCTCGGCCACCATGGGACGGCTGCGCACCGCCGTACGCACCCTCGCCGATGTCGACCTCCCGCCCGACGAGTTGCTGACCCACCTGGACGACCTGGTCATCCGCCTGTCCGCCGAGGCCGAAACCACAGCCACCACAGCCGACACCGTCGGCGACATCGGCGCGACCTGTCTGTACGCCGTCTACGACCCGGTCTCCCGGTGCTGCACCGTGGCTCGCGCGGGCCACCCCGCACCCGCGGTGGCGACGCCGGACGGCACCGTGGAGTTTCCCGACATCCCCGCGGGTCCGCCGCTGGGGCTCGGCGGCCTGCCCTTCGAAGCCACCGAGATCGAACTGCCCGAAGGCAGCCTTCTCGCGCTGTACACCGACGGTCTCGTCGAGGAGCGTGGCCGCGACATCGACGAAGGTCTCGACGCGCTGCGCGAGGTGCTGGCCCGGCCGGCCGCGTCCTTGGAGGACACCTGCGACACCGTGATCCAGAGGCTTCTCCCCGACCGCCCCGCCGACGACGTGGCGCTGCTGATAGCCCGCACCCGCGCCCTGGACGCGACACATGTCGCCACCTGGGACGTGCCGGCGGATCCCGCAGCGGTCGCCGAGACCCGTAGGAACACGCGTCGGCAGCTGGCCATGTGGGGCCTGGACGAGGCCGCCTTCGTCACCGAACTGGTCGTCAGCGAACTCGTCACCAACGCCATCCGCTACGGCGGCGCCCCCGTCCAGCTCCGGCTCATCCGGGACCGCAACCTCATCTGCGAAGTCTCCGACGCCAGCAACACCGCCCCCCACCTGCGCCGTGCCCGCACCTTCGACGAAGGCGGCCGCGGCCTGCTCCTCGTAGCCCAGCTCACCCAGGGCTGGGGCACCCGCCAGACCTACGACGGCAAGACGATCTGGGCCGAACAGGTCCTCCCCACGGCCTGAACGACATTGCCCTCCGCGCAGGATCCGCAGCCGGAGGGGGCGGTGGCCATCTCGCCGGTCTCGGCGTTGTGGCCGGCGGTCCAGGTCTTCTTGGCGAGTGCGGCGCTGGCCACCACTTCGTCCCCGTTCGGGAAAAGTTCGCGTTCAGCCACCCGATCGCGCATGTGCCGGGCCCCGGCCAGGCCGTCCTCGATGCTTGTGCCACGCGATAGGCGGCTCTTGTGGACGATCGCCGCCGACGACGCCTTCGAACCGGGCTTTCCCTTGACCTTGATTCGGGCCGTGCGCCAAGGCCGACCTCGCCCCGCCCGCGCCGGCCAACGATCAGACAGGACGGCGCACCACGCCGTAGACACCCTCGATCTGGACCGGGGCATGCAGCCCGGGCCCCCGTGATCTATGGGCGGCGCGCATGTGGTCGGCGATCGCCCAGCCCGCCAGGCGCCAGGCACCGGGACGCGAGGCCGGTGACCGTGGCCGGACATCCCTCCGGGATGCCGCCGCACCGGCCTTCCTGGGCAAGGCAGCGTGTCGAGCCAGAGAACCCGCAGATGGCAGGGCCTCAGGTCGCCCTCGCCTGCCCGGCGGCGCACGAGAGGAAGAAGAGGAGCAGGCAAGTGTCACCTGCTGACCACCAGGTGACCGCTACTCGCCGGGCGCTGTGTCGGATCGCGGGAAACGATGGGAGACGTCACCTCGAGCGACCAGCCGCCGAAGCACCGCGCGAACACCCGAACCGCGCTGGAAGGACATGTCATGACCGCCCCCGCTCCCAAGGCTCCGACTGCACCAGGGGTGCGGTCCTGGTGGGGAATCCCGTACGCCACCGCCGAGCGGTACCGCCGCCCCGTGGTCGCGGACTTCGATCCGGACCTTCCCTACGACCGCAAGGGCGTCGTCTCCGTCCAGCCCGACAGCGGCGACTGGCTCGAAGCGGACAGCGGGATGGGCGAGGACTGCCTGAACCTGAACGTGTGGGCCCCCGAGCAGCCGGCCGACAAGGCGCTCCCGGTGACCGTGTACGTCCACGGCGGCGGATTCGAGTACGGCGCGAACACCCAGATCACCTCGAACGCCTCCGGTCTCGCCGCGACGGGGCGCGTGGTGAGCGTGTCGGTCAACTACCGGCTCGGCGCCCTGGGCGCGCTCTCGCTCTCCCAGTACGGCGGACAGCTCGCCGAGGCCGGCAACCTTTTCCTGCAGGACATCATCGCCGCGCTCACCTGGGTCAAGCGGAACATCGTCCACTTCGGCGGCGACCCCGACAACGTCACCGTCTACGGCCACAGCGCCGGCGCCTACTCCACCTTCGGGCTGCTCGGCGCCTCCTCCGCCGACGGCCTGTACCGGCGCCTGGCCGGGTTCTCCGGCGGGCCCGCTCGTAGCGTCCCGGCCTGGTGGGCCGAGGAGCTCGCGCACCGGTTCGTCACCGAACTCGGCGTCGCGGACAACCCGGAGAAGCTGCTCGACCTCGACGCGGTCTCCCTGATGAACGCCCTGCGCAAGGTCGCCCCGACGGACCTCGGAGTCCGCGGCGGGGTGGACAACAAGGCCACCGGCGTCGTCCTGGACATCGGGCAGCCCGGCGCGGTGGTGCACGCCCATCCCATGGACGTTCTCGCCTCGGGCGCGCACCGCGATGTCGACGTACTGCTGAGCATGGCGAGTGACGACATGGGGTGGTGGGTGACGAACGACCTCGACCGTTTCGACCCGCACACCCTCGACCGCGTCGTCGACGAGGTCGCGGGGTGGCGTATTTCCCGCTCCCGCGCGCAGAAGATCGTCGACGTCTACGACCAGGGCGGCCGTACCCCGGCCGAGGTCCGCGCCGCGGTCATGGCGGACTACCTCTTCGCGCTCCCGGCCGCCCGCGGCGCCCTGGCGCACGCCGCCGCGGGCGGCAACGCCCATCTGCTCATGATCGGGCCCGCCGAGGGCGCGCCCGCCGTGCACGGCACCGAGATGTACGCCCTGGTCGGCCAGGAACAGCCGGGTCGCAGCGCCGAGCAGGCCGAGCGGGACACGCAGATCCGCGACATCGTCCTCGACTTCGCCACCGGCGAGCAGTCCCGTCTGTGGCCCGCCGTCGCGGACAAACCCACCTCGGGAAGCGTCGGCAAACCGCCCTTCGAAGCCACCGCCCACTACCGGCAGGCCCTCGACCTGTGGGAGGGCATCGACCGCCCCTGACGGCCGGCGGGACGCCATCCGGAAGAGCACATCAGGGGGCGAAACAGAGACAGGGAGCTCGGCATGAGCCAACCGACAACAGCAACCGGCGGCACCGCACCGGCGACGATGCGGGCCGTCGTCGTCACCCGGCCCGGCGGCCTCGACGCCCTGGAGATCAAGGACGTGACGGTGCCCGTCCGCAAGCCCGGCTGGGTGCGGATCAAGGTGAAGGCGTTCGGCGTCAACGAGTCCGAGGTCACCACCCGCAAGGGAGAGTCGGACGCGGTGGTCACCTACCCGCGCGTGCCCGGCATCGAGGGCGTCGGCGTGGTCGACGAGGCCGACGAGGACAACGGGCTGCGGCCGGGCCAGCAGGTGGCCACCATGATGGGCGGCATGGGCCGCTCCTACGACGGCGCGTACGCCCAGTACGTGACCGTTCCCGCCGGGCAGGTCATCCCGTTCGAGACCAGCCTGCCGTGGGACGTCGTCGGCGCGCTGCCCGAGATGTTCCAGACCGCCTACGGATCCCTGACCCGCGGCCTGGACCTCAAAGCCGGGCAGACGCTGCTGATCCGCGGCGGCACCTCCACGGTCGGGCTGAGCGCGGCCACCATCGCGAAGGACCTCGGCGCCACCGTCATCTCCACCACCCGCAGCCCCGGCCGGGCCGGGGAGCTGCGGGCCGCGGGCGTCGACCATCCCCTCGTCGACAACGGCACCCTCGCCGACCAGGTGCGCGAGCTGATCCCGGACGGCGTCGACGCCGCCCTGGAACTGGTCGGCTGCTCGGTCCTCCCCGACACCCTGAACGCCGTCCGCCGGCACGGCACCGTCTGCTTCACCGGAGCCCTGGCAGGACAGTGGTCCATCCCGGACTTCACCCCGTTCATGATCCCCTTCGGGGTACGCCTGACCTCCTACGGCGGTCAGGCCGCCGACCTGCCGGCCGACGTCTTCGCCCACCAGCTCCAGGCCATCGCCGCCGGACGCCTCAACGTCCCGGTCGCGAAGGTCTACCACGGCCTGGAACAAGTCCGAGACGCCCAGGCCGACCTCGAATCCGGCACCACGCCGGGCAAGCACGTCGTCGTCCTGGACGACTGAAAGAAACACATCCCCTGGTTCGCCGACAGGCACCGGCTGGGGCATGCACAAAGAAACGGAGGACGCCGTGGGCGTCAACAAGGAAGAAGTCAGCAAGACCCTCATCGAGCTGGAGAAGTCGTACAACGAACGCTTCAGCGTCGGCGACCCGGGTGGCTACCTGGACGGCTTCGCGGACGAGGTGAGCTACTTCGACCCGATCCTCGAGAACATCGTGGTCGGCAAGGAGAAGACCGTCGCGTGGCTGTCGTCCATCTACTCCGACCCGCACATCGTACGCAGCGAGTACCTCAACCCGACGGTCCACGTCGGTGACAGCGGCGACTTCGCCGTCCTGGCTTACAACCTGAAGACCTACGTGCTCGACGAGGACGGCAACGACAAGCAGCGGCGCGCCTGGAACGCCACGCACGGCTACCGGCTCGTCGACGGCCAGTGGCTCATCGTGCACTCCAACTGGGCGTTCTCCCAGACCGTGACCGAAAGGACCGCCTCCTGACCGCGGCGGAGCCTGTGGGCCCAGCCTCACCAGGTCCCTCCGGCATGGCGAGCGGGGCCCCGCCTGTGCCGCCGGCATCCGGCCGGTGGTCGTCCCAGCCGCACCGATCAGCTCCGAGACCCGCCCCGCGACACCAGCGCACCCGAATGACCGAACGTCAGGATCCCGTGATCACGGACACCGCAACCGACGCCTACAGCTCCTTCACCGTGACCGACCTGGAATCGACCCGCGCCTTCTACCACGACGTACTCGGGCTGCACGTCGAGGACCGGGACGCCATGCTCACCATCCGCCTCCCCGGCGGTGCGAGCACCGTCGCGTACGCCTCCCGCAACCACCGACCAGCACGATTCACCATCCTCAACATCGTCGTCCCTGACCTCCCCACTGCTGTCGCGGACCTCACCCGACGCGGCGTGGATTTCGAGCACTATGAGGGAGTGCAGATCGACTCGGACGAGTGGCACGTCGGGCACTCCCACTGGGCGTTCACGCAGACCGCGAAGGCAGCCATCTCCTCCTGACGGGCAAGGCGCCTCCGACGGGCAAGGCTCCTCCGCCACGTTTGCGTCACGCGCCGGTCCTCGCCTCGCGGGCAGCGAAGGCGGCCGGGGTGAGGCCGGTGCGGTCGCGGAAGAAGCGGCCGAAGTTCGCGGGGTCGGTGAAGCGGAGGTGGGCGGCCACCGTCCGGGCGTCCCACCGGGCAGCTCCCAGCAGGCGCCGGGCTTCCAGGAGGCGCCGCTCGTCGATGAGTTCACGTACCCCCTTGCCGGTGGCGTCCCGGGCGGCACGGCTCAGGGTGCGGACCGAACACCCGAGCAACTCGGCGTAGTCCGCGGCTTGATGCAGCTCACGGAAATGCAGTTCCAAGGCGTCCAGGAAGCGCCCGTACCTGTCGGCACGGCCCGCGTCGGCCGTGGTCATGTCGATGGGGGCGATGCCCGGGACGTTGGTCAGGCGCAGCAGCAGCGATTCGAGCAGGCTGCGGCGCAGGGCGTGGTGCATGTCGAGGGGGCGACGTCCCAGTGCGCGGTGTTCGGCCAGGAGCTGGAGTGCCGTCTGCTGGAGCCAGGCGGTGTCGCCGGCCTGCGGGCTGAGCACGGCCGGGGCGTCGTGCGCGGTGAGCGGGGCCAGCAGACGGGCGATGTCGGGCCGCAGTACGTCCGGTTCGAACAGGATGAACGGGCCGCGGGCGGAGCCGGGCGGATGCCAGCACAGCGTGTGTCCGGGACGCACCCACAGCCACTGGCCGGGGGCGACGGTCCGCGTGACGTGGTCGACGTCGTGCCGCAACTCGCCCTCGGTGACCGCGATGAGGTAGTGGAAGGTGGCGCGGACCGGGCGGGGCGGGTTCCACGGCCAGTCGTCGTGCTGGGCGAAGAAGTCCTCGATGGTGTTCACCTCCAGGCCGTAGGGAGTACCGACCGGGGGCTGGAAACCGTACAGCGGAACCGCAGCCGGTTCAGCCCGTCCGCTTGGGCCGGGGTGTCGCTTGTCGACCATCATGTGTCCGCAGTTTACTGCGCCTTATGTCGGCTTCGGGGAGAGAGTGGGAGGCGTCGCCACGACCGCGCAGCGCGCCACTCGGTCATGGGCTGTCCATCCCGCACTCACCCGATGAAGGAAACGTTCGTGAACGAAACATCCCTGCACAAGACCGCCGCCGCCTGCGCCGAGGAGCTCCCCGGCGCCCAGCTGGAGCACCCCTTCGGCCCCGACTGGGAGGTCTACAAGGTGCGCGGCAAGGTGTTCATGCTGATGACCGAGGTCCCGGGGCGTCCCGTCGTGATCCTCAAGGCGGACCCCGACGAGGCCCACGCCCTGCGGGAGCAGTACGGCCACATCACCCCCGGCTACCACATGAACAAGAAGCACTGGATCACCCTGGAGAGCGGAGAAGGCGTCGACAACGAGCTCATCAGGGAACTCGTCACCGACTCCTACCGGCTCGTCGTCGCCCAACTCCCCCGGGCGGAGCGGCCCGTCGACCCGCACACCTACGGCACCGGCACACGGGCGGTCCGATGAGCGCGGCCGGCGACCGGCTCCAGGACACCGCCCGCCGGGCGGCCCTGGCCCTCCCCGATGTCAGCCACGACCACCCGTTCACCCCCGGCCTCGACGTGTACAAGGTCGCGGGCAAGGTGTTCCTGATCGTCACCGACGACCCGGACGAGCAGATCATCACGGTCAAGTGCGAACCCGAACACGCCCGCGCGCACGTACGCGACCACGCCTCGATCACACCGGGCCGCTACCTCGACAAACGCCACTGGATCTCGCTCGGGCCCGGCCCCGGCATCACCGAGCGGCTGGTCACCGACGCGGTCGAGGATTCCTACGACCTGGTCTGCGAGAGGCTGCCGCGACGCGACCGCCCCGGTGCCCGATGAACGCCGCGAGTTCCCCCACGATCGGCTGAACCGAAGCCTGTCACTGCCCCCTGCACGGCTTGCCACGTCCGCACACGTCCGCCTGCGACCCGAGAGACCGATGGAACCCACCGAAGCGACCCTGCCGCTCTTCGGCGAGGAGCCCTCCCGGCCCCTCGCCGACCGCCTGCGCCCCACCCAGCTGGACGATGTCGTCGGGCAGGACCACCTCCTTGCCCCGGACGCCCCGCTGGGCCGCATGGTCGCCCAGCAGCGCCTCAGCTCCGCCATCCTGTGGGGGCCGCCCGGCGTCGGGAAGACCACCATCGCCCGGCTCCTCGCGGACGCCGCCAACCTGGCCTTCGAACCGGTGTCCGCCACCTTCTCCGGCGTGGCCGATCTGCGCAAGGTCTTCGCCACCGCACGAAGCCGACGCGGCATCGGCCAGGGCACCCTGCTGTTCGTCGACGAGATCCACCGCTTCAACCGCGCCCAGCAGGACAGCTTCCTGCCCTACGTCGAGGACGGCACGGTCACCCTGATCGGCGCCACCACGGAGAACCCGAGTTTCGAACTCAACGGCGCCCTCCTCTCCCGCACCCAGGTCCTCGTCCTCAAACGCCTCGACGAAGCCGCACTGTCCACGCTCCTCGACCGCGCCGCGCAGCTCACCGGCCACCATCTGCCCCTGGACGACGACGCCCGCCGCGCCCTGATCGCCATGGCCGACGGCGACGGCCGCTACCTCCTCAACATGGCCGAACAGCTCCAGGCCCTCCCGGACAACGAAGCCGCCCTGGACACCGCCGGGCTCGCCCATCACATCCAGCAGCGGGCCCCGCTGTACGACAAGGCGCAGGAGGGCCACTACAACCTGATCTCCGCGCTGCACAAGTCGATGCGCGGCTCCGACCCGGACGCGGCCCTGTACTGGCTCGCCCGCATGCTCGACGGCGGCGAGGACCCCCTGTTCGTGGCCCGCCGCCTGGTCCGCTTCGCGAACGAGGACATCGGCATGGCCGACCCGCACGCCGTGCAGCAGGCACTCGCCGCCTGGGACGTGTACGAGCGACTGGGCTCCCCCGAGGGCGAGTTGGCGATCGCCCAGGCAGTCGTCCACCTCGCCACCGCCCCCAAGTCGATCGCCGTCTACCGCGGCTTCAACGCCGCACACCGATCCGCCCGGCGCACCGGCTCACTCATGCCACCCGCCCACATCCTCAACGCCCCGACCCGGCTGATGAAGGACCTCGGCTACGGCAAGGACTACCGGTACGACCCTGACACGGCCGACGGGTTCTCCGGTGACGACTACTTCCCCGAGGGCATGGACCGCGAGACGTACTACCAGCCCACCCGCAACGGCTACGAAGCCCAGCTCACCGAGCGCCTGCGCCACTGGGCCACTCTGCGCGCCCGCCGGCAACGCGGCTGACCGGCCGGAGTAGGCGGTCGACATCGGCTTGAAGACCATGTCGTGACCGAACCGCCCCGGACGTCGATGGTAAGTGGATCGACTTGCCTTAGGGACGGTGCGGGAGTTACTTTCAAGTGGTGAGTCCATCGACTTACCATTCGCCTCGGCAAGGAATCGTGAACATGAATCGTCTTGCGGGCAAGCGCGCCCTCATCACCGGCGGCACGAGCGGGATCGGCCTGGAGACCGCGCGGTGCTTTGTCGCCGAGGGCGCCGACGTGCTGGTCACAGGCGTCACCCCGGCCAGCATCGACAAGGCGCGGCAGATCCTCGGGGACAAGGTGCCGGTGGTGCAGGCCGATGCCCGCGACCTCGATGCGCAGCGCGGCCTGGCGGAGCGGGTGCGTGAGCACTTCGGCCGGCTGGACGTGGCGTTCCTGAACGCCGGCGTCTCGGACTGGCGGCCGTTCGAGGACCACACGGAGGACAGTTTCGACCGGCTCTTCGACATCAACGTCAAGAGCGTCTTCTTTCTCACCCAGGCCCTGGTGCCCGTGCTGGCCGACTCGTCCTCGGTCATCCTCAACGCGTCCAACAGCGCGCACGGCGGCTACGGGCAGTCGAACGCCTACGCCGCGACGAAGGCGGCCATCAGCTCCCTGATGCGGTCGTGGAACGCGGACCTGCTGAGGTCGCACGGCATCCGGTTCAACGCGATCAGCCCCGGCCCGGTGAACACCCCGCTGTACTCGAAGCTCGGGATCGAGGATCCCACGCAGCAGACGACAGTTCTGGAGGCGATCAGCTCCGGCATCCCGCTGGAACGCATGGGCACGCCCGGGGAGATCGCGGAAGCCGTGGTGTACCTGGCCTCCGATGCCTCGGCGTTCACCGTGGGCCAGGACCTTATCCTGGACGGCGGCCAGACCGTCCTCTGACAGCGAGGATGCGGCTGGGAGACGGGCGAAGGGCGTGGGTATGTCGGTGGCGGACCGTGACCGAGCGGAAACCGGTGGCGGGGGCCAGGCCGGGTATCACGCGCAGATCAAAGCGGAGAACCGCGCGCGCATCATCCGCGCCGCCCGCGACCTCTTCCTCGCCCGGGGATACGACAAGACCTCCCTGGCCCAGATCGCCAGGGAGGCCCACGTCTCCACCGGCACCCTCTTCAAGCGGTACCCCACCAAGGCTGCGCTGTTCGCGGCCGTCACCTCCGAACAGTGGCAGCTGGACGTGCAGTACGCCGCACCTCCCCCGCCCGGCGACCCCCGGTACGGTCTGGACCACATCGGCCGCGACTACGCCTGCCTGGTCTCGCGGCCCGGTACCGCGGCGCTGTGCCGCCTCGTCATCACCGAACTTCCCCACATGCCGGAGCTCGCCGACATCGTCGGCACCGGCTTCGCCATCGACCGCGGTCCCTTCTTCGACCGGCTCCGCGACTACCTGGACGCCGAAGCACAGGCCGGCACCCTCGACTTCCGTTCGGCCGACGGACAGCCACAGCCGGCATCCGCAGTGGCCGAACAGTTCCTCGGCATGATCTGCGGCCAGCTCCTGTGGCCTCAACTCGTACGCACCGACTTCGTCCCGCCCGACCCCACCGACACCACGATCGTGGACGAAGCCGTCGCCCTCATGCTGACCCGCTATCGCACCGGATCCTGAACCCCGGACCACCAAGAGCGGGCCGTACAGCAACCTGATCACCTGCCACCACACCACACCACGCCACCCACCACAGCAACATCGGTCGGATGGCGACGAGGCAGCCACTTCCGATTCCCTGCGTCCTGCGTCCTGCCGGCGTCCCGAATGCGGCGCCGGCCACTCACAGAGGCCGCGAACTGCCAGGTGGCGGCAACACTGTTGAACTCACGCGCAGCGGAGCCGGCGCAGCCAAGGGGACCAGGTGGGCGCCTATGATCGCGCGCCGGCGGCCCTGCGCGGACTCGACAAGCTTGTGGCCCTGGCGAGGACGCAGGCGCGCGGCTCCTCCCGATCGTCGGTGATCTTCGTGTCGTAGCTGGCGAACGCAGGCCGGAAGCAATCACTCCACTCGGCGTACGACCACAGCTGCGCCTCTGGTGGTACACCGGCAACCACCCTGGTTGTAGGCGCAGTTCAACCCCTGGTTGGGCGAGAGGGAACAGTCCTGCCCATTAGCTTTCCAGGTAGGGAACTGAAGGGACCTGGAAATGAAGCGACAACTCATGAGTACGTTCGCCATCCTGACCTTGGCCGGCTCCGGCCTCGTGGCCACGGCGAACAGCGTCTCCGCCGCCCCGTCCGCGATCACCTGCGCGAAGGTGTTCGACGACGGCAATACGGCCGGGATCAAGTGCACCGGTGGCGCCTTCAACGGGTGGGCGAAGTGCAAAAACGGCAAAGTCGCGATCGGCGCCACCGCGGCTTCCGGGACGACGTCCTACGCATACTGCACGAGCTACAACTCCTCACTCGCCTACCCGCGTGTCTGGGGCTACGGCTGAGCGTAGTTGTGGGCCAACAGTAGGGCAGCCGACCGCGTGCCGGCCCGCGCGTCAGACACCGCCCGGGCTGACGGACGGGGACGCCCGGAGCTCTGCCGAAGCCCTGGTCAGGGCGAATACGAAGTGCCCCTTCCCGGCAGCTCGAATGCCGGGAAGGGGCACTGGCGTACGGGACGCCGTCCAAGAGACGGCCTCGGGCCCGGCTGCGATGGCGTGGAGGATCATCTCCCGCCTCACCGCGCCAGGCCGCGGGGGCCCGGCTGCGGTCGCGCTCCTCTGACGCTCCCGGGCGCCTTTGACGACATGGCAGTTCCAACACCTCAGGTGTTGTCCGTGCCCCAGGATGCGGCGCCGCGGGAGGTCAGCCCGGTCTCGTACGCGAAGACCACCGCCTGGGCCCGACTGTTCAGCGTGAGCTTGCTCATGCAGCGGTGGACGTGTGTCTTGATGGTCGCCGTGCTGAGCACGAGTCGCTGGGCGATGTCGGAGTTGGACATGCCCGCCCCGACCAGCCCGAGGACCTCTAACTCCCTGGGAGTCAGCGCGTCGAGCCCGAAGTGCGCCTCGGGCGCGGCCGGGCGCGGGGTGTAGGTCTCGATGAGCCCTTTGATCACTGAGGCGCTGAACAGCATGTCGCCGGCGTGCACAGTGTCGATGGCGGCGAGCAGCCGGTCCGGTGGGGTGTCTTTGAGCAGGAAGCCGCAGGCGCCGACCTTCAACGCGCCGTAGACGTACTCGTCGAGGTCGAAGGTGGTCAGGACGAGGATCTTGGGGGGCGGGGACGCAGCCTGGGCAAGGATGCGCTCGGTGGCGGTGATCCCGCTGATGCCCGGCATCCGAATGTCCATCAGGATGACGTCGGGTCTGGTCTGCGTGGCGATCTCGATGGCCTCCTCGCCGTCCCGCGCCTCGCCGATGACCTCGATTCCCGGTGCGGCCCGTAGGAGTGCGACGAGTCCCGAGCGGATGAGGATCTGGTCGTCCGCGACGAGCACTGTGGGCATGCGTGGTTTCCGCCTTCCTCGCGGCTGCCCGGCCGGGAGCCGAGACGCTTGTTCACCTGTCGGGGGGCAGGGGAACGGTCAGTGCGACTTCGAACCCGCCCTGCGGGGCGGGGCCGGCGGTCACCGTCCCGCCGTAGATACCGGCCCGCTCGCGCATGCCGATCAAACCATGCCCGGCAGGCCCCGCGGTGGTGCCGACGGGAATTGCCCCCTGTCCGTCATCGGCCACCCGGACGCGGACCGCGCCCTCGTCGAAGTGCACCCAGACGCTCGCGCTCGCCGCCGGCGCGTGCTTCATGACGTTCGTGAGAGCTTCCTGAATGACCCGGTAGACGCACAGGTCGACGCCCGGCGGCAGCGCGAACGGGGCACCCGTGATCCGGACCTCGACGGAGACACCCGCGGCTTCGACGCGGCGGGCCAGCTGATCCAGCCGCCCGAGACCGGGGGCCGCGGTGTGGCCGCCCACCCCCTCCTGTGCGCGCTCGGTCCCTTCCCTGAGCACGACCAGCATGCGGCGCATTTCCGCCATGGCCTCGTGGGCACTGCCCGCGATGGTCTCCAGCGCCGTGCGGGCCGTCCTCGGATCGGAGGTGAAGACGTATCCGGCCAGGCCCGTCTGCACGGAGATCGCGGACACGTGGTGGGCGATCACGTCGTGCAGTTCACGGGCTATGCTCATGCGCTCGGCCATGACGGCCTGCTGCTCCTTCTCCTCCTGCTCCAGGCGCAGTTGCTCGCTGAGCACCGCGAGCCGCTCGCCGCGCTCCGCCAGTCGGCGGGACCGGTCGCCGGTCACCCACAGGACGGCGACCGTCACAGTCACGAAGACCACACTGAGCGGGCCGATCCCGGGCTCGGCGAGCCGCGTGCCCCACAACAGCACGAGCAACGATGCGGCGGCGCACTGCGCAGCGACCCTGCGCGGGCACTGC
>NZ_JBHVYZ010000010.1:123483-157960 GCF_042880295.1 Streptomyces sp. NPDC058307 | reverse complement strand
AGCCGAAGATGTCGCCGACCCCGCTCTGCCCGGCCTCGTAGCCCCACAGGCCCGGAAGGATCCCGCCGTCCACGACCCCGCACATGCCCGGCACCGTGCCCTGCTGGTCGGAGCTCATCACATGGCAGGTCGAGGTGCCCATGATGGCGACCATCTGGCCCGGTTCGACGGCCCCGGCCGCGGGCGCGGTGACATGGGCGTCGACGTTGCCGACGCACACCGCGATGCCTTCCGGCAGTCCCGTCCAGGCGGCGGCCTCGGCCGTCAGGTGTCCGGCCTTCGCGCCCAACGCACCGATCGGATGCTCCAGTTTCTCCGTCACGAAGTCGGCGAAGCCGGGGTTGAGCGCTTCCAGGTAGCGCCGGGAGGGATAGGTGCCATCCTGGTACTGGCCCTTGTAGCCGGCGGTGCACGCGTTGCGCACGTACGTCCCGCACAGCCGCCACACGATCCAGTCGGCCGCCTCCACCCAGCGTTCCATGCGGTGGTAGATCTCCGGGTCCTCCTCCAGGACCTGGAGTGCCTTGGCGAATTCCCACTCCGAGGAGATCTTCCCGCCGTACCGCTTGAGCCACGGTTCCTTGCGGTCGGCGGCCAGCGTGGTGATGCGGTCGGCCTGCGCCTGGGCCGCGTGGTGGCGCCACAGCTTGACGTAGGCGTGCGGACGGGCGGTGTACTCGGGCAGCTCGCACAGGGGGGTGCCGTCCGCGAGCGCCGGCAGGACCGTGCAGGCGGTGAAGTCGGTGCCGATGCCGATGACCTGCTCGGGCGCCACGCCGGCTGCCGCCAGGGCCGCCGGCACCGCGTGACGCAGTACGTCGACGTAGTCCGACGGCACCTGGAGGGCCCAGTCGGGGGGCAGCCGGGCGCCGTCCGGCAGCGCGCGGTCCAGGACCGCGTGCGGGTACTCGTGCTGGGCCGTCGCCAACTCCGCGCCGTCCCGCACCCGGACCACCACGGCCCGTCCGGACAGCGTCCCGAAGTCGACTCCTACGACGCAGGGTTCCGGGTTCCCGGTCGGCTCGTCCGCGGCGTTCACCATCGGCTCCTCCACACAGTGATGTTCGACGTATCGGTCGACGTTCGAGAAAATGCGAGCGCCGGGTCGGCCGGGTCGCCCGGTGTCCTCAACTGCGGCTTCTACCGAAGTAGCGGGCGCGCGCCCGGTCGAGCAGGATGGCGACGCCGAGGACCGCTCCCTGGACGACCTGCTGGTCGTAGGGGCTGACCTTGAGGGCGAGCAGGCCGTTGGTGATGAACTCCAGCAGGATCGCGCCCGCCGCGATGCCCGCGATACGGCCCTCACCGCCCGAGAGTGACATCCCGCCGACCACCGCGGCGGCGATCGCGGTCAGTTCCCAGCCGGCGCCGACCGAGGGGTCGGCCACGTTCATACGGCCGATCACCAGGATGCCGACCAGACCGGCGAGGGCCGCGCTGGCGACGTAGGTGGAGGTGATCCGGCGGGCGGTCGGGATGCCGGCCAGCCGGGCGGCCTCCTTGTTGCCGCCGACCGCGTAGATCTGGCGGCCCACGTAGGTGCGCTCCAGCACGAACCAGGCGACGGCTGCCGCGCCGACGAAGAACAGGGCGGGGACCGGTATTTCGCCGAGGTAGTACTGGCTCAGGTTGCTGAACATCGGGTCGAGGTCGTTGATGGGTGAGCCGCTGGTGATCGCGAGTGCCGTGCCCTGCGCCACCGTGTAGGTGACCAGGGTGATCACGAAGGGCGGCACGTTGAGGCGGGTGACCATGACGCCGTGCCAGAGACCGACGGCGGCGGTGATCACCAGCGTGAGCAGGATCGCGAGGGGGGCGGGCAGGCCCTCGTTGACGTTCATCCAGCCGGCCAGGATGCCGGCCAGGCCGGCCAGCGCGCCCACCGACAGGTCGATGCCACCGGTCAGGATGACCAGCGCCTCACCGATGGCGAGGATCCCGACCTGCGAGAGGTCGCGGCCCATCACCTGGAGGTTGCCCACCGCCGTGTACGTCTCCGCGTTGGCGGCGATCGCCACGAACACCACCACACAGGCGATGATCACGCCGGCCTCCGGGGAGGCGGCGAGTCTGCGGGCGAGGGTCGACGCGGCCGAACGGGAGCGCGGCGCGACCTCGTTCGGGGCGAGCGTGCTCTGCGCGCTCATGCTGTAACTCCGTTCGTCACGTGGTGCTCATCGAGCGAGGAGGTGCCGGCCGCGGCCGTCATGATCCGCTCCTTGGTGGCGTCGGCCCGGTCGATGACCGTGACCACCCGCCCGTGGTTCATCACGGCGATGCGGTGGCAGATCCACAGCAGCTCCTCCAGTTCGGAGGAAGCGACCACGATCCCCATGCCCTGCTCCGCCGCCTGGTCGATCAGCTTGTAGATCTCCGCCTTCGCGCCCACGTCCACGCCACGGGTCGGCTCGTCGAGCAGGAGCAGGCGGGGTTCGGCGGCGAACGCCCGGCCGAAGATGGCGCGTTGCTGGTTGCCGCCGGACAGCGAGCCGATCGGCTGCTCCACCGACTGCATCCGCACGTTGACGTTCTCGGTGATCTTCCGTGCCTCGGCGCGTTCCCGGCCCGGTGCGAGCAGGCCCCGGGTACTGATCCGCTTGAGCACCGAGACGACGACGTTCGCCCGGATGGACGCGAACAGGACGAGTGACTGCTCCTTGCGGTCCTCGGGGATCAGCGCGATCCCGGCCGCCACGCCGTCGCCCGCGCCCCGCGGCCGGTAGGGCTCGCCGCCCAGCAGCATCCGGCCGCCGGTCGAGGGCTGTGCCCCGGCGATCGTGTGGACCAGGCGGCTGCGCCCCGAGCCCATCAGCCCGGCCACGCCCAGGATCTCGCCCTCGCGCACGTCCAGGTCGACCGGTCCGAGGCCGTCCGCGGTCAGGCCCTCGGCCTGGAGCAGGACGGGGCTTGTCGCGGGCGGTGCCTTCGGTTCGCCCTGCGCGACCTCGCCGCCGACCATCTCCCGGATCAGCCGTTCCTCGCCGGCCTCGGCGGGTTCGAGGTCGGCGACCAGCCTGCCGTTGCGCAGGACCAGGACCCGGTCGCTGATCTCCCGCACCTCGTCGAGGCGGTGGCCGATGAACAGCACGGTGCCGCCGCGGTCGGCGAGTTGGCGGGCCAGGCCGAGCACCATCCGGGCCTCGACCGGCCCCAGTGAGGAGGTCGGCTCGTCCAGGATGAGCAGCTTGGGTTCGCGGCCCCAGGCCTTGGCGATCTCGATCATCTGGCGGGTCGGCACCGGAAGGGTGCGGACCTCCCGGTTCACCTCGATCGTCCCGTCGGACAGGCCGATCTCCTCGAGCATCGCCTTCGCCTCGGCCCGCTGTGCCGTACGGTCCACCAGCAGCCGTCGCTTCGACTGGCGCGGGCGACGGCCGAGGAGCAGGTTCTCGGCCACCGAGAGCTGTCCGACCAGCGGGAACTCCTGGGAGACCATGGCGATGCCGAGCTGCCCCGCGGCCTCGGTGGACCCGGCGGCGAGCGGCTCCCCGTCGATCAGGATCTCGCCACCGTCCCGGTGCACCGATCCGGCCAGCGTGCCCATGAGCGTGGACTTCCCGGCGCCGTTCTCGCCGACCACGCCGATCACCTGGCCGGCGTAGAGGTCGAGTTCGGGCAGGTCGAGGACGCGCACCGGTCCGTAGGACTTGTGCACCCCCCGCAGCCGCGCGGTGACCGCGCGGTCCGGGGCGTCGTCCGGGACGTTCTTCGTGGCCGTCATGCTCAGCCGATCCCGAGCTGGGACTCGAGGGACTGGTACGCGCTCAGGTCGGACTTGGTGACCAGGCCCACGCCGGAGCTCAGGGTCGAACCGTCCTTCTCCAGGTACGGCTTGACGAGCGCCATCGTCTTGTCCTTGCCCAGCACCTTCTCCGCGGCCAGGATGTACGCCCCGGTGTAGCCCTGCTGGTACGGCATCTGCACGACGGTCCCGGAGATCACGCCGGACTTGATGAACTTCAGCGTCTGGGCGTCGGAGTCGTCGGAGACGATGTGCACGGACGAGGTCTTTCCGGCCGAGGTGACCGCCTGGGCCAGCGCGGGACCGTCGTAGGAGTAGACGCCGTACAGGCCGTTGACGTCCGGGTTGTTCGCGAGGATGGTCTCCGCGTCCGAAGTCGCCGTACTGGCCTGGAGGTTGTCGTTGACCTTCTGGGCGACCGTGATCTTGGTGCCCTTGAGTGCGGCCTCGAAGCCGGCAATGCGCTGGGTGGCGTTGGAGGCGGTGAGGGAGCCGACCAGGATCGCCACCTTGCCCTTGCCGCCGAGCACCTGCTTCATCGCGGTGCCCGCCTGGAAGCCGGCGGTGTAGTTCGGGGTGCCCAGGTACAGCGAGGCGGCGTCGGTGCCCGGCAGCGGGGAGTCGATCGCCAGGACGCCGATGCCCTTCTGGACGTCGGTGTGGATGGTCCCCGCGGCCGAGGTCGGGTCGATCGCCGAGATCGAGTAACCGGTGACGCCCTGCGAACGCAGCGTCTCCAGCTCCGAGTTCTGCTCGGTCAGCTTGCCGCCGGGCGGGGCGAAGTAGGTGCACTTGCTCTTCGCGATCCCGAGGTCGGAGCAGCCCTTGAGGAAGCCGACCTGACCGGCCTTCCAGTAGTCGGCGGCCACGTTCACGACCATCGCGATGTCGACCTTGGACAGGTCCTTGCCGGCCAGCGCGGACTTCAAGGCCGCGTCGAGCTTGGCGAGGTTGGTCTGGTTGAAGGTGACCGAGCCAGCCAGTGTGACCGGGGCGGCGGCCTTGGTACCGGCCGAGCTGGACGCGTCGGAGCCGCCCGCGCTCTTGGAGCAGCCCGCGGCGGCGAGCGAGAGGAGCACGGCGGTCGCGGTGACCAGGGTGCGGGACCTTCTGGTGCGGAGCATGGGAATCAACGTCCTTCTGGGAGGTTCGAGTTGGTGTGTCGGGGAGGGTGGGAACACGGGGAACGCCGGGAAGCACACCTGTTCGCGGGCATGCCGGTGCAGGGGAGGGCGGACACAGGTACGAAGGGGCCGCTGGGAAGCGGTACGTGGTGGAAGGCGTCGGCGTCGCCGGGCGGGGGGGCTCATCGTGGTGAGCGCGGCGAGGGCGCGGGGAGGCCTGACGGTGAGTCAGGGCTGAGGAGGGGCCGACCGCTCGGGACGGTGGGCCCTGGGTGAGCAGTCGTGCCTTGTGGACGTCACGGCCGATCGCTCACGGTCGGCGCGGCGGTGCTCCGTACAGCAGGTGGCTCACAACGGGTGTTGCCGACAGGGATGTCGAGGGGGTGGCGCTAGCGGGAGGCTGTCATGTCGGGCTCTCTGTTCGGGGGCGCGGGCGGGTCGCCGAGGTCCGCACCACAAGGCTGGGCGGGATGACGATGTGGGGTCTGTCGCCGGATGCCGGGATCCCGGCGTCCGGATCGCCGACGAGCTCGATCAGCGCCCGCAGGGCACGGCGGCCGAGTTCGTCGAAGTCCTGGCGGACGGTGGTCAGTGACGGGCCGAAGTACTCGGTCTCCGGCATGTCGTCGAACCCCACGACGCTGATGTCCTCCGGCACCCGGCGTCCTGCCTGCTGCAGGGCCCGCAACAGGCCGAGGGCCAGGTGGTCGTTGGCGCAGAACACGGCGGTGACCTCGGGGTCGGCGGCGATCCGACGGCCGTGCTCGTATCCGGTACGAGCCGTCCAGTCGCCGCCGGCCAGCGGTTCGGGCACGGGAGCCCCCCGCTTCTCCAGAGCGGCACGCCATCCGGCCTCGCGTTCCTGCGCGTCGAGCCAGGAACGTGGCCCCACCAGGTGGTGCACCGTGCGATGGCCGAGGTCCAGCAGGTAGGAGGTGGCCAGTTCGGCACCTGCCTCGTTGTCCACGGCGACCGAGACCAGTGCCGTGTGGGTGCCGCAGCCGACCGCGACCAGGGGCACGTCCGCCGGCACGTTGGCCAGTGCGCCCACCGCGGCGGTCTGCGGCGCGATGACGACGATCCCCGCCACGTTCTGGTCGCGCAGCCGGTCCACGGCGTCCAGCACCGAGTGCCGGTCGAGTGTGCCGACCGCCGCCACGGTGACGAAGTACTCGTGCTCCCTGGCCGCCTGCTCGATGCCGTAGAGCATGCAAGCGGGGCCGTACAGCGTCGTGTTGAAGCTGATCACACCCAGGGTGCGGGTGCGGCGGGTCGCCAGGGTGCGGGCGGCGGCGTTGGGGCGGTAGCCGAGTTCGCGGACGGCGGCGAGCACGCGTTCCCGGGTGCGGGGCCGGACGTTCGGGTGGTCGTTGAGGACCCGGGAGACGGTCTGGTGCGAGACTCCCGCGATCCGGGCCACGTCCGCCATCACCGGTGCGCGATCGCCGTCCATGCTCCGCCTCCTCACGCACCGTCGTGTTGTTGTCGATGGTCTGCTACTCCGGTGGGAGCGGCACGCCGTTGAGCGAATTGTTAGCGCACACATTCCCCGTGGGCAAGGCAGCTCGGGGCCCTCGATCACGGGTTTTCCGGACTTCGACGCGCTGGCAAAGAGCCCTTTGACCTGGTGGTATTAGTCGGCCCAGCGTCCGTTCCGGCATCGCCTCGCGCCCGGGTAAACAGACTGCACAGCTTTTGTTTCCGCACTCTTGACTGTTCGACCGTGTTGACCCCGTATTCATCCGGCCGTAAAAAGACGGTGCCACGAGAGCGGCCGTCCAACTCGCCGACCGCACGAGAACGGCACCCGCACAAGTCACCCACACCGGACCGATCCGCCGCCCTGACCAGCAGTGGCACTCCCCACGGCGCTGCTCGATCTACGGATCGCCCAGTCCGGCTCTCCCCTCCCCTCCGCTCGCCCTCCTGTCCGGCTCGCATGCCTGCCGATCTCCGAGGGCCCGAGATGTTAGCGCCCACATTTCCGCTCTCCCGGAGCACACAGCGCCGGACGAGAAGAACGCACGACGGAAGAGGTTCACCGTGACAGGTCGAACGAGTCGAGTCGGTCGAGTGACAGGCCGAGTGAGAAGTCGAGTGCGAGGCTCGCGCCGCAGAGGGCTCCTGCTGACTCTGGGCGCGATCCTCACGCTCGTCGGGGGCATCCTGGCCGGGGTCGTCGGCACCGCGGCCACAGCAGCGGCCGCCACGTCCCTGCCCTGCGACATCTACGCCTCCGCGGGGACCCCGTGTGCCGCGGCGCACAGCACCACGCGAGCGCTCTACGCCTCCTACGGCGGCTCCCTCTACCAGGTCAAGCGTGCTTCGGACGGCGCGACCACCAACATCGGCCTCCTCAGCGCCGGCGGCTACGCCAACGCGGCGGCCCAGGACTCCTTCTGCTCCGGCACGACCTGCGTCATCACCAAGATCTACGACCAGAGCCCGAACCACAACGACCTGACCATCGAGGGCCCCGGCGGCAACGGCGGCCAGGACGTCGGCGCGATCGCCAACGCCCTGCCGGTCACGGTAGGCGGCCACGCGGCGTACGGCGTCTTCGTGTCCGCCGGCGTCGGCTACCGCGACAACAGCACCACCGGCATCGCCACCGGCAGTTCCCCCGAGGGCGCCTACATGGTGACCAGCGGCCACCACGTGAACAACCGGTGCTGCTTCGACTACGGCAACGCCGAGACGTCCGGCAACGACACCGGCAACGGTCACATGGACGCGATCAACTTCGGTACGGAGTGCTGGTTCTCGTGTTCCGGCGCCGGATCGGGCCCCTGGGTCGAGGCGGACCTGGAGAACGGTCTCTTCTTCGGAGGGAACGGCTCGAATTCCAACAACAAGGGCAACTCCAGTGAGTTCGTCACCGCGCTGGAGAAGAACAACGGCACCACGACCTACGCGATCAAGGGCGGCAACGCACAGTCGGGCTCACTGACCACCTGGTACAACGGCGCGCTTCCCAACCTCGGCGGATACACCCCGATGCACCTGGAGGGCGCCATCGTCCTCGGCACCGGCGGTGACAACAGCAACGGCTCGGACGGCTCGTTCTTCGAGGGTGTCATGACCTCGGGCTACCCGACCGACGCCGCCGACAACGCCGTACAGGCCAACATCACCTCCGTCGGTTACACCACCCCGGCCGCGAACTTCCCGGTCGCCGGCACCGCCTACCGACTGACCAACGCCAACTCCGGCAAGGTCCTGGACGCGGTCAACTGCGGTACCGCCAACGGCACGTCGGTCGACATCTGGGCCTCGCTCGGCAACACCTGCCAGCAGTGGAAGTTCGCCAGTGCGGGCAACGGCCACTACACCATCACCAACGTCAACAGCGGCACGGTCCTGGACGACAAGAACTGCGGACAGAGCAACGGCACCGCCGTCCAGCTGTGGGCCTCGCTCGGCAACACCTGCCAGCAGTGGGACGTCACCAAGGTCGGCAGCCAGTACACGATCACCAACGTCAACACCGGTATGACGCTGGACGTGGCGAACTGCGCGACGACCAACGGCACGGCGGTCCGGCAGTGGCAGCAGCTCGACAACGCCTGCCAGCAGTGGAACATCGCGCCCTGACCTGACGGTCGAGGCCATCGCGGGCCCGTCTGCCCCTCCCCGCCGACGGGCCCGCGCTTCATCGGTTCATCCGGGTTCACCTGGTTACCTCTGACACGAAGGAACTGTGCATGCCCTCAGAAACCGTCGGACCGTCCCGCAGGACCGTCCTGACCGCCCTCGGTGCCGCGTCCCTGGCCGGGACCTTCGCCGGGTCGGTTCCCGCTGTCGCCGCCCCCGCGGCCGTGGCCGCTCCCGTCGACCTCCCCGCCGCGGCCGCGCACTGGACCTTCGACGAGGGCGCCGGTACCTCCGCCGCCGACTCGTCCGGCAACGCGCACACCGCCACGCTCCAGGGGGCGGCAGCCTGGGGTACCGGGAAGGCCGGCGCGCACAGCCTGAGCCTCACGGCCGGCGGCAACGCCGTCGCGTCCGGACCCGCCCTCGACACCTCCAAGGCGTTCTCGGTGGCCGCCTGGGTCAACCTCGCCCAGCTGGGCGGCTACCAGACCGCGGTGAGCATCGACGGCAAGGTCGTCAGCGCCTTCTACCTGGGGCTGCGCGACGACACGGGCACCTTCGCCTTCGCCCGACTGGACTCGGACGCCACCCAGAACGCCGCCGTCGCGGCCGCCGCCTCGGCCCCGGCCACCGGCACCTGGACCCACCTGGTCGGCGTCAGCGACCCCTCGGCCGGTGTCACCCGCCTCTACGTCAACGGCGTACTCGAAGGGGAGACCGCCTACACCGCGGGCTGGGCCGGCACCGGCGACACCGCCATCGGCCGCGCGCTGTACGGCGGCGGGCAGGTCGACCAGTGGCACGGCCTGATCGACGACGTACAGCTGTTTCCGGCCGCCCTCACCTCCGACCAGGTCGCGACCCTGGCCGGAGTCCCGGTGGAGACCACGACACCGCTGCTGAGCGTGGACGTCGCCCACCCCGCGCACGCCGTCTCTCCCATCCTCCCCGGCCTGATGTTCGAGGACATCAACCATTCCGGGGAGGGCGGCATCTACGCCGAACTGGTGCAGAACCGCTCGATGATGGCCAGCGACACCGCGCCCGTGCACTGGTCCGCCGTCGGCGGGACGACCCTCGCGCTGGACACCACCACGCCCCTCAACGAGGTCCTCACCCGCTCCCTCAAGATCGTGCTGCCGAGCGGAACCGGCGCCGGGAACCGGGCCGGGGTGGCCAACGACGGTTTCTGGGGCATACCCGTGCGGCCCCGCACCACCTACACCGCCCGGCTGTTCGCCAAGGCCTCGAGCCGGATCGGTCCGCTCACGGTGGCCATCGAGTCGGCGGACGGCGCGACGGTGTACGCCTCGGCGCGGATCCCGCACATCGGTACGGCCTTCCCCGACCGCCCCTTCGAGGTGACCCTGCGCACCGGTGCGGGCGCCCCGGTCACCGGCGACGCGCGACTGACGGTCACCACCGCCGACCCGGCCGCCGCGGGCGAGACCCTGTGGCTCCAGCACGTCTCCCTCTTCCCGCCCACCTACAACAACCGCCCCAACGGCCTGCGCGTCGACCTGATGGAGAAACTGGTCGCCCTGAAGCCGAAGTTCCTGCGCTTCCCCGGCGGGAACTTCCTGGAGGGCAACACCATCGCGACGCGGTTCAACTGGAAGAACACCATCGGGCCGGTCTGGGAGCGCCCAGGCCACATGGACGACGCGTGGGGCTACTGGTCCACGGACGGGCTCGGACTCCTCGAATACCTGGAGTGGGTCGAGGACCTGCGCGCCCAGCCGGTCCTCGCCGTCTTCGCCGGCTACGCGCTGCAGGGCGAACACGTCACGGGCGACGCGCTCAAGCCGTACATCCAGGACGCCCTCGACGAGATCGAGTACGTCACGGGCCCGGTCACCAGCAAGTGGGGCGCCAGGCGCGCGGCCGACGGCCACCCGAAGCCGTTCCCCCTGGAGTTCGTGGAGATAGGCAACGAGGACTGGTTCGACTCCTCGGGCTCGTACGACTCCCGCTTCGCGGACTTCTACGACGCGATCAAGGCGAAGCACCCACACCTGAAGCTGATAGCCACGACAACGGTGACCAGCCGCACTCCCGACCTCATCGACGAGCACTACTACCTCGCCCCGTCCGCCGCCCAGGCCGCCACCCACAAGTACGACAACAGGGACCGTGACTCGACGAAGGTCTTCGTGGGCGAGTGGGCCGCGCAGGAGGGCCGCCCCACCCCCGACCTCAACGCCGCACTGGGAGACGCCGCCTGGCTGGCCGGCCTGATCCGCAACTCGGACCAGGTCCTCATGGAGTGCTACGCACCGCTGTTCTCCCACGTCAAGAACAACGTCTGGGCGACCAATCTGATCGCCTACGACAACCTCACCAGCTATGTCTCCCCCAGTTACTGGGCGCAGCAGATGCTGACGAGCAAGCTGGGCGACACGGTGCTGCCGGCCACCGCACGCGCCCTGCCCGGGCTCGCCACCGTGGCCACGCGCGCCGGGAACCGGCTCTATGTGGCGGTCGTCAACTGCGGGACGGAGAAGGTGGATGTGCCGGTCGAGCTGAAGGGCCTGGCCAAGGGGGTCAGGAAGAGCGCCACCGCCACCGTCCTGACCGGTCCCTCGCGCACCGCCACCAACACGCTGACCGACCCCGCCGCGCTCGTGCCCAGGACGAGCACCGTCACCGGGGCCGCGGCTGCGTTCACCAGCACCGTGCCGCCGCTGTCCGTCACCGTCCTGGAACTCGTCCTGACCTGACCGGTGGAGCGGAGCCTCTCCGTCGGGGGAGTCCTCGGATGACCCGCGCCGGGCCCCCTGTGCTCTTCGGGAGGGGTCCGGCGCTTCCTCCTGCCCGCGGGCGTCTGTTGCGTTCGGGGCTCCTGCTTGCCACGCCCATGTCAAGAGACGGACCGCTGCCTGCCCACCGTCCGGGTCCCCGACAGTCGCCGCGATCGGGTGGGTGACGCCCTGGACGGGCTAGTTCGGTGCGACGCGGTCCGAGGACAGCGTCGAAGCTTGGGCAGGGGGTTCTCGCGCGCGTCGAAAGAGGTCCCTGTGAGTGCCGATGTAGTGCGTGTCGCGGTCATCGGGGACTGCCCCGTCTTCCGGCGCGGCCTCTCACGCCTGATCCACTCGGTGCCCGACCTCGACCTGGTCGCCGCCGCGGCGTCCGTGGAGCGGGCGGAGAGCGGTCTGCGGCACGCGCACGTGGTCCTGGTGGACCTGGAACAGCCCGCGCCGGCACTCGTCACGGTCGTGGCCCAGCTGGGAACCCGGGGACACGCCGTCATCGTCGTGTCGTCCTCGCCGCAGATCGACGCCGTCCAGGTGATCCAGGCGGGGGCCCGCGGCTATCTCAGCCGACAGACCGAGGAGGACGAGGTGCTCACGGCGATCCGTGCCGTCGGCTCCGGACGCAGCTACGTGTGCCCTCCAGCCAGCCGGCTGCTCCCGCGCTCCCCGCGCCTGACCGACCGGGAGCGCGAGGTCCTCCGGCTTCTCTCCCACGGTGCGACGGACCACGAGATCGCCCGCCGGTTGCGCATCAGCAAGCACACCGTCCAGTCCCATCTGGACCGCATCGGCGAAAAGACGGGGTCCCGGCGCCGTTCCGATCTGACCCGTCTCGCCGTCGAGCAGGGCTTCACCGGCCAGTCGTAGAGCCGCCGTGAGGGGCTCTCGTGGGCAGTCGTGCCCACAGGCGGTGGGCAGACCCCGCCCTTGTTCCGCGCCCGAGGAAGCCGGAGCTTGGAAGACGGTCCCCCGCGCGTCCGTCGGACGGTGAACCGGAATCCGTGGCCCGCACCTTCCGCGGGCAGCCGTTCGCGACGTCTGCCGACTAGCTAGGAGAAGCCATGCGTAATCGTCTTGCCATCTGCGCCGCCGCGATGATTCTGCCGGCGACGGCTGCCGTCTCCCTGGCCGTAGCGACCCAGGCCCAGGCCGACCCGGCGAAAGCCACCGTGGTGGTCAGCGGTTCGGTCGAGGACTGCTCCAACGGGTCCACGGCCGTGAAGGTGACGATCACAACGAGCAAGGAGACCCGTACCGACAAGACCGATGTCGACGACACGGGCGACTACTCGGTGAAGTTCACCAAGATCTCCAAGGCGGGTATGTCCGCCAATGCCACAGTGACCTGCGAGGACGGCACCACCTACAAGGACAGCTTCAAGATCAAGAGGCCTGCCGGTACCAGCACCAGCCAGGGGACCGACATCGAGGCTCCGTAGCACGGCGTCGGGAGGAGCCCGGGCGGACACGTCCGTCACCACACCGCTCGCCCGGAGGGCCGGCATCAGGCCGCGCGCGCTCTTCCTGATGCCGGTCGGCGGAGGCACGATCCGCCGGTTCGGCCACAGGCGCTCGTGGCGGCCTCCCGAGGGCCGCCACGGTGGCCTGCACGGCATGTCCGAGCAGGCCGCACAGCTCGGCGCGGGCCGGAGTCGAGCAGTCCCGCGGACGGCGGTCCGCGGCATGCGTCCTACGGCAGTCGCCACTCCACCGGCTGCGCGCCCTGCCGCATCAGCAGGTCATTGGCCCGGCTGAACGGGCGCGAGCCGAAGAAGCCGCGGTCCGCCGACATCGGCGACGGGTGGGCCGACTCGATCGCCGGGAGGTCGCCGAGAAGGGGGCGGAGGTTGCGGGCGTCACGCCCCCACAGGATCGACACCAGCGGCTTCCCGCGCGCCGCCAACGCCCGGATGGCCTGCTCGGTGACTTCCTCCCAGCCCTGCCCGCGGTGCGCGCCGGGCTTGCGCGGGGCCGTCGTCAGCGCCCTGTTGAGCAGCAGCACACCCTGCTCGGTCCACGGCGTCAGGTCGCCGTTCGACGGCCTGGGCAGCCCGAGGTCGGAGTGCATCTCCCGGAAGATGTTCTCCAGACTCCCCGGCAGGGAGCGCACCTCGGGCGCCACCGCGAAACTGAGCCCGATCGCCATTCCCGGCGTGGGGTAGGGGTCCTGACCGACGATCAGGACGCGGACGTCGTCGAAGGGCTGCTGGAACGCCCTCAGGACGTTCCCCCCGGCCGGCAGATAGGTCCGGCCCGCCGCTATCTCGGCCCGGAGGAAGTCCCCCATGGCCGTGATGCGTTCGGCCACAGGTTCAAGAGCCTTCGCCCAGCCTGCTTCGACAAGTTCGTGCAAGGGTCGTGGTGCCACGGCGCGTCACTCTACTGGCACCCACTGACACCCCGCATGCCCAGGCAAGCCCCCCGCGCGGGCGGTCCCACGGGCGTTACCCTTCCTCCCGGTCGAGACCTTCGAGCCCGTCGGGCAGAGCCCGCGGCCGGTCATCGGGAAGGCGGGGAGCTTGTCACTCAACGGGACCGGTACGGGGGACGGGTTCCTCGCCGTCGACTCCGGCGGCTCCGGCCTGCGGGTCGTCGTCGGCGCCACCGGCCGGGGGACCACGGCCCCGCGGGAGTCGCGGGTGCCGGTCCGGACGGGGCCGCGCGGCATCGACCCGGGCCATCTGATGGAGCAACTGGTGCCCATGGTACGGGCGTTGCTGCCCGAGGCCGGGGTGACAGGGCTGGGTACCGCCGTCGTCGGGGCGGCCGGTCTAGCGAGCCTGGGCGATGCCCTGCGGGCCGAGCTTCCCGCCGCGCTGGAGCGCGAGTTCGGGGTGCGGACCGTGGCGCTCGTCGCGGACGCGGTGACCGCCTACACCGGCGCTCTCGGATCGCGCCCGGGTGCGGTCGTCGCCGCCGGTACCGGTCTCATCGCGATCGGCACCGACCTCAAGTCCTGGCGCCGGGCGGACGGCTGGGGCCATCTGCTGGGCGACTGCGGGAGCGGCGCGTGGATCGGGCGGGCCGGTCTGGAGGCCGCTCTGCGTGCCCACGACGGGCGGCCCGGGGGCTCGGCGGTGCTGCTGGCCCGGGCCGAGGAGTCGTTGGGACCGGTGCGGGAACTGCCCGGCAGGCTCTACCCGCGCCCCGACCGGCCCGCCGTCCTCGCCTCCTTCGCGCCCCAAGTGGCGGCCTGCGCCGACAGCGACCCCGTGGCCGAGCGGATCCTGCGCGAGGCGGCCCGGCACATGGCCGAGTCCGCGGCCGCGGTCTGTCCCACGGAGGGCGAGGCACATGTCAGCCTCACCGGTGGCCTGTTCGGGATGGGTGCCGCCCTCCTCGTACCACTGGAGGAGGAGCTGGAGCGGCGGCTGCCGCACGCACGGAGAGTCCCGGCGGCGGGCGGGCCGTTGGAGGGATCCGTACAGATCGCCACAGAACTGGCGCGGAGTTCGCTCACCCTGCCGGGTGATGAGGCGATGGTGTACGTCGTGACCCCAAAGAGGGGCTGAAGCGGACGTAACTCATCAGACAAAACCGGACGGATACCGCTCACCTGCACCCTCCCCGAACAGGGAAGCCCAGGAAGCCAGTAACATGCGTCGCCATGAGCTCCCCCACTGGGCCCGCGTCCGGCCTGCCCGTACGAATGCCGCGACCTCGCCAGCCCGGGCGGCACCGCCGACCCGAGCCGCTGGCGGCTCCCGAGGGCGCGCCCGCGCTCGTCCTCGCGGTGCCGGGCACGCCAGGCCCGGCCACGCGCAGCCTCGCCGAGGAGGTCGTGAGCATCGCCCGCTCCGAGCTGCCCGGTCTCGACGCGCGGATCGGATACCTGGACGGGGACGACTCGGAGTTCCCCACGCTCCAGGCCGTGCTGGCCCACACCGCCGGTGAGCGCACCGCGCGTTACGAGCAGGCCAAGGCCGCCGGGGTGGACGTCAGGGAGCCCGAGGGCCCCGTCGCCGTCGTCGTGCCGCTGCTCGCCGGTCCGGACAGCTCGCTGCTGCGCCGGATCCGCCAGGCCGTGATGGACAGCCGGATCGCGTCCGACCTCACCGATGTGCTGGGCCCGCACCCGCTGCTCGCCGAGGCGCTGCACGTGCGTCTGTCGGAGGCCGGGCTGGCCCGCGCCGACCGTGCTCGTCTGTTCGCCGTGACGACCGCCGCGGACGGCATCATCCTCGGCGCGGTGGGCGGCGAGGAGGCCGTGCAGGCGGCCGGGATCACCGGCATGCTGCTCGCCGCGCGGCTGGCCGTGCCGGTCATGGCGGCGGCGCTCGACCAGGACGGCTCGATCGCGTCCATCGCCGATCAGCTGCGGTCCTCCGGTTCGCAGCAGCTGGCGCTCGCGCCGTACCTGATAGGTCCGGAGATCGACCCCGCGGTGATCGAGGAGGCCGCCAAGGAGGCCGGCTGTTCCGCCGCCGAGCCGCTCGGCCCCTACCCGGCGATCGGCAAGCTCGTCCTCGCCAAGTACACGACCGCGCTGGGCATCGCCCCGCAGCAGGCACAGGGCGCCCCGGTGCGCTGAGCGCACGCACCACGCCGCGACACCGAAAGGGCCCGCTCCATCCCCGGAGCGGGCCCTTCGGCGTGCCGAGCCCGGATCAGCCGAAGACCACGCAGGACGCGGCCGGTACCTCGATCGAGCCCTCGTACCTGGGCAGGCCGGTCGCCTGATCCACGGCGAACCAGGTCACCTCACCGGAGCGCTCGTTGGCGACGTACAGGAATCCGCCGGACTCCGCGAGGTCGCGGGGCCAGTGGCCGCCACAGATGACCGTGCCGACCAGGCGCAGGTCGTCGCCCTCGACGGCGAACGTGGACAGGACGTCCTCGCCCCGGGTGGCGGTCCACACGAACCGGCCGTCGGGGGACGTGACGACACCTGACGGGTACGCGTCGCCCGATGGGGCGCCCGCCAGCACGTGGGTCTCGCTCAGGGGCTTCAGCAAGCCTTCCTCGGCGTCCCAGCGGCACACGGTGAGGGTCGGGGTGAGCTCGTTGAGGACGTAGGCGCGGGTGCCGTCGGGGTGGAAGGCCAGGTGGCGCGGCCCCGAGCCGGGGCGCAGGGCGATCTCGCGGTGCACGTCGAGCGTTCCGTCCGCCAGGGTGCACACCCGCACGGAGTCCGTGCCGAGGTCGACGCTGACGATCCACCGCCCGCTCGGGTCGGGCTGCACCTGGTGGGCGTGCGGGCCCTGCTGGCGGGGTGTGTGCGGGCCCGAGCCGGTGTGCCGGAGCACGCCGGAGGGGGCGCCCGCGAGGGAGCCGTCGGCGTGCAGCGGCACGGTGGTGACGCTGCCGGAGCCGTAGTTGGCGGTCAGGACGTGTCCGGCGTGCACGGCGAGATGCGTGGGCCCGTTGCCGTCGACCGGCACCGGCGGGCCGGCCGGCTCGGGCCGGTCGCCGGTCACCCGGTACGCGGCCACCGCGCCGTCGGCGGTCTCGCTGACCGCGTACAGCAGGTCCCCGTCGGCCGACAGGGCCAGATACGACGGATCGGGTACGCCGTTCAGGCCGCTCAGCACCTTCAGCGCGCCGGTGTCCGCGGTCACCGCCGCCGTCACGATGCCGGGGCCTCCCGCCGCCGTGAACGACCCGATGTAGGCCCGTCGCCGCCCGCCGCCGTCTGCCACAGTCGTCCCCTCTCGGTCTGTGCCGTTTCGGGGCGACGGTAGCAGTCGATCACCACCGGTCTAGACCAACCTGCGGAAATTCACCGGGCCGTCACGGACATGGCGGGGGCTGCCATGGGTTCAGGCTCCGACCAGCGGCGAGCCGGTCGGCGTCCGCAGGGGCGCCGCCAGCTCCGCGAGCGCCCGTTCCAGTCCGTGCAGATGGGCCAGCGCGGGCTCCTCGGCGGCAGGACGGTCCGCCACCGGGAAGTCCCTCCCCTCCGTGAGCGCCTCCACCGCGGCCTCGACCCGTCGGCACGCGGTGGTGAGCCGGGTGTCGTGCGAGGCCTCGGGGTCGGCGGCTACGGCGACCAGGCCCCGGATTTCCCGGGCGCAGTCGTCGAGGAGGGCGAGGACGCGGCGGGCGCGGCGCTTGCGGGCCGGTGTGGGGTTGAGGGGGTGGACCAGCGGGGCCACCGAGAGGCGGACCCTGCCGAGGAGGTGCTCCAGTTCCGTCACCCGGCCGCCCGGGTCGGCGCCCGGCACTCCCGCGAGCCGGGCCGCGGCCTCGGCGGTGCAGGCGTGGACGCAGCGCAGGGCGCGCTGGATCCAGGCGTCGGTGACGCTGTGGGTGGTGATCGGCAGGACGAACAGCACCGCCAGGACGGCCCCGACCGCCCCCACGCCGGTCTCCGCGAGCCGCAGCGCCAGCAGGCCGGGGTTCAGGACGCCGAGGAGGCCGTAGAGGAGCTCGGCGAGCAGCGTGACCCAGAGCATCATCCAGGTGTACGAGACGGCGGCCGTGTAGAAGATGCCGAAGACGCAGACGGCGACCAGGGCCGCCGTGGGGGTCGGCGCCCCGTGCAGGGGTACGGCCACGAGCAGGCCGAGGCCGATGCCGATCACCGTGCCGAGGACGCGGCGGAAGCCGCGGACCAGGGTCTCGCCGCGCGAGGCGGTGTTCACGAAGATCCACCAGGTGGCACCGACGGCCCAGTACCAGCGCTGCCCGGAGACCAGCTGGCCGACGACGAGGGCGAAGCCGGCGCCGGCCATGGCCTGGACCGCCTGGCGGGTGGTGGCACGGGCGAGGCCGGTGCCGGCGGGCGGGGCGGGTGCGGGGGGCGGGGGCAGTCGGCGCTCGTAGCACCACAGGCCGAAGCGGACCGCGGCGGCGGTGAGCACGGACAGCAGGACGGCGGCGTAGAGCTCGGGCAGCCGGTCGGTCGTCGCGTGCAGGAACTGCGCCACGAAGAAGGTCATGAACGCGAAGACGCCGAGACTGTGCCCGCGCGGGCCCCAGCGGCGGGCGTACACGCCCGCGCCGACCACGGCGAGGAAGGTGAGGTCACGGGCGACGGGGTGGTCGTGGAGCGCGGCCGCGGCGGTGAGGACGGGGAGACCGACGGCCGGCAGCAGGGCGGTGGTGAGCGCCTGCCCCCGGACGGTGGCGTCCGTGACGGTGAACAGGGCGAGCAGCGCGGCGAGGCCGCCGGTGACGGCACCGGCGAGCGAGTGGCCCGCGAGACCGCACACCACGACGGCGAGGCCCACGCCGAGCACCGCCCGCGCGGCGAAGCGCAGCCTGGCCCGGCCCGGGTCCGGCGCCATGAACACCCTCTTCAGCACGTACCGCCCCCTGAAACCCTCGGACACCGGCTGGACACCGGCATGGAAAAGGCGCCGCGGGGTCCGCAGCGCCATCGACGGGCTCATTGCAGCATCCTTGCCGCTGTCGGCTCAAGTGCGGCCGAATATGCTGGGCCATTGGCACACAGGAAGCTGTCCTGGAGCGTCCGTCGGCGGGCCAAAGGACCAGGCACGAGGAGGCCGTACGCCATGGCCGTGGACGAGCTCGACACCCGTATCCTGCGGCTGCTGCTGGAGCGGCCGCGGACGAGTGTGCGGGAGTACGCGCGGATCCTCGGGATCGCCCGGGGCACCCTGCAGGCGCGCCTTGACCGGCTGGAGCGGGACGGGGTGATCACCGGGACCGGGCCCTCGCTGTCGCCCGCCGCGCTCGGTCATCCGGTGCTGGCGTTCGTGCACATCGAGGTGACCCAGGGGCGGCTCGACGACGTGGGGGACGCGCTGGCGGCCGTGCCGGAGATCGTCGAGGCGTTCTCGATCGCGGGCGGCGGGGATCTGCTGACGCGGGTCGTGGCGCGGGACAACGCGCATCTGGAGGACGTGATCCAGAAGGTGATCAGCCTGCCGGGAGTGGTGCGGACGCGTACCGAGGTGGCGCTGCGGGAGCGGGTCGCCCACCGGCTGCTGCCGCTGGTGGAGTCGGTCGGGCGTGCCGTCCGGAACTCGACGTACAGCTCCTGAGCTCCCCGAGTGAACTGCACCAGGGCACGCGGCCTCACCCGGCGCCCGTCACCTTGGCGACGAAGGCGGCGAGGTTCGTCACCGTCCGCCGGATCTTCTCGTCCAGGGTGAGCGTCTCGTGCAGTCGCGCGCCGGCGCCCACGGCCCTCTTCCCGCGTACATAGAGCGAACAGGCCAGGTCGTCGCATATGTACGCCCCGACCGAGTTGCCCTGCTGCCCGGCCCTGCCCGCTTTCGGGGCGACCATCAGGGAGACGCCGCCGGAGTGGGTGATGAGGCACATCGAGCACATGCTGCGCCGCGCCTGCCGGGAACCGGCGGTCGAGCCGCGCAGCGTGAGGGCCGTCGGGCGGCCGTCGAGAACGGTCACCAGATACGCCCGGTCGGGGGCCTGCGGATCGCGCCAGCCGAGGTAGTCCAGGTCCTCCCACGGCCGGTCGGGCAGGTCGCGCGGCACGGACAGCCGCTTCGCCTCGCCCTTCGTGCAGTTCACGAAGGCGGCGCGGATCTCTTTCTCGGTCAACGGTTCCATAATCCCACGCTAGTTTGCCTAAAAGCTTTAGGCAAATGCATAATCGACTCCGGCAAACGAGAGGACGGCCATGGCACGTGTAGGGCTGACCACCGAACGGCTGGTCCGGGCAGGCGCGGAGCTGGCCGACGAGGTGGGCTTCGAGCAGGTGACCGTCTCGGAGCTGGCCCGGCGGTTCGACGTCAAGGTCGCGAGCCTGTACTCGCACGTGAAGAACTCGCAGGACCTCAAGACCCGGATAGCCCTGTTCGCCCTGGAGGAGCTCGCCGACCTCTCCGCCGACGCGGTGGCCGGACGGGCCGGCAAGGACGCCCTGACCGCCTTCGCGAACGTCTACCGCGACTACGCCCACGCCCACCCGGGCCGTGCCGCGGCGGCCCGGGTGAGGCTCGACCCCGAGACCGCGGCCGCGAGCGCGGGTGTACGGCACGCGCAGATGATGCGCGCCATCCTGCGCGGCTACGACCTGCCCGAACCCGAACAGACCCACGCCGTACGGCTGTTGGGCAGCACCTTCCACGGCTACGCGAGCCTGGAGGGGGCAGGCGGGTTCAGCCACAGTTCCCCCGACTCGGAGGAGTCCTGGACGCGGATCCTGGACGCCCTCGACACGCTGTTGCGCAACTGGCCCGCCCCTTGATCGACAGGCTGAGGACATGCCCGACTGGATCACCACCAAAGTCACCGCCGAGCTGCTGCGCGGCGCCCTCGATGTGGAGCACACCGAGCACGGGGTGCTGCCGCACCGGCTGCCGGCCCGGGCCCGCGCCCAGAACACCGACGACCAGCTGGCCATGGCCGAGTCCCAGCCCGCCGGCGTACGACTGGCCTTCCGCACCCGGGCCACCGCGGTGGAGCTGGACACCCTGCCGACCAAGCGGACCTATGTCGGTGCGCCGCCCCGGCCCGACGGGGTGTACGACCTGGTCGTCGACGGCCGGGCGGCCGGTCGGGGCAGTGTCCTCGGCGGCAATGTCATCACCGTCGACATGACCGCGGGAACGTCCGAGGTCCGGTCGGGATCCCCCGGCACCGTCCGTTTCGACGGGCTGTCGGGCGAGGTCAAGGACGTCGAGATATGGCTGCCGCCCAACGAGACCACCGAGCTGATCGCCCTGCGCACCGACGCACCCGTCGAGCCCGCGCCCCGGGGTGAGCGCCGGGTGTGGCTGCACCACGGCAGCTCCATCAGCCACGGCTCCGACGCGGCGAGCCCCACCGGCATCTGGCCCGCGGTCGCCGCGACACTGGGCGGCGTGGAGCTGATCAACCTGGGCCTGGCCGGGAGCGCGCTCCTCGACCCGTTCACCGCGCGGGCCGTACGGGACACGCCGGCCGACCTGATCAGCGTCAAGATCGGCATCAACATCGTCAACCACGACGTGATGCGGCTGCGCGCCTTCGGTCCCGCGGTCCACGGCTTCCTCGACACGATCCGGGAGGGCCACCCGGACACGCCCCTGCTGGTCGTCTCGCCCATCCTGTGCCCGATCCACGAGGACACACCGGGTCCCTGCTTCCCGGACGTCAGCGAACTCGGCGAGGGCCGGCTGCGGTTCAGGACGCTGGGCGACCCGGCGGAACGCGCGAGCGGGAAGCTGACCCTCCGGGTGATCCGCGAGGAGCTGGCCCGCATCGTGAAGCAGCGCGCCGCCGAGGACCCGCACCTGCACTACCTCGACGGGCGCGAGCTGTACGGCGAGGACGACTCGGCCGAGCTGCCGCTCCCGGACGACCTGCACCCGGACGCGGCGACGCACCGGCTGATGGGAGAACGGTTCGCGGGGCTGGCCTTCGCGCCCGACGGGGCGTTCAGCACGGACTGAGCCACGTTCGCCGGATGCCGTTGGGCGGACGGGGCGGCGGGGTGGGGGGCGGGAGTGAGAAAGGGGGCCGGAGGTGGGTATGGCGCCGGCACCTAGGCTCCCAGCTCCCAGCTCCCAGCTCCCAGCTCCCAGCTCCCAGCTCCCAGAGGGCCCTACCCCTTGCGCCTCGGCTTGCCCCGTCGGGCCGCCGTGTTCTTCGAGCCTCCGCCTGCCCCGCCGCGGGAAGCCCTGGACGTGCCGGAAGTTCCCCTCCCCGTGCCCTTCCCGGTGGTCGGGGTCTTGCCGCCGCTCTTCCCCGTGCCCTTCTTGGGCTCCGGTTCCGGCTGCGTCCGCCCCCGTGTGCTGTTGACCGTCCGGCCCCGGACGATGCCGATGAAGTCCTCGACCAGGTCCGTCGTCGCGTCCTCGCGCCATGACAGGGCGATGTCGGACTGCGGGGCGTCGGTGAGCGGGCGGTAGGTGAGGTCGCGGCGGTGGTGGAGGCGGGCCAGGGACTGGGGGACGACGAGGACGCCGATGTTCGCCGCCACGAGCTCGATCGCGTCCGCCGTGGTGGCCGGGCGTTCGAAGGCCGCTTCGCCGGGCGGCCGGTCCCAGCCCAGGACGTCGTCGAGGGGGTGGAGGACGACCTCGTCGGCGAGATCCTCCAGGGTGACCTCCTCGGCCGCCGTCACCACGTGGTCCTTGGGGACCACCACGACCGTCGTCTCGGTGTAGAGGGGGATCGCGCTGAAGACCGTACGGTCGACCGGCAGCCGTATGAACCCGGCGTCCGCGGCCCCGTCGCGCAACGCGTCGGAGGCCTCCGCGGGGGTCACCTGGACAAGCTCCAGGGGGACGTCCGGCAGGCGCTCGTGCCAGATCCGCACCCACTTGGCGGGCGTCACCCCGGGGACGTACGCGAGCCGGAAGGAGCGGGGTTCTGGCGAGTCTGTCACGCGGCAAGGTTACCCACTGTGGTCGGAGGCCTCGTGCGCGGCCGATACTCTGGACCGCATGACGTCGCACCAGAGCACCCAGACGATGAAGCCCGCCACCGCGGCGAAGAAGCTGGGTGTGTACCTCCCCGCCACCCCCGCCGAGTTCCAGGAGGGTGTCGTCTCGCGCGCCGAGCTCAACGAACTCCAGGCGAACCCGCCCCAGTGGCTGCAGGACCTGCGACGCAACGGCCCGCACCCCCGCCCGGTCGTCGCCGCGCGCCTGGGCGTCTCCATCGCCGGTCTCGCGCGCGGCGGGGTCACCGAGCCGCTCACCACCGAGCAGATCGAGGCGCTGCGCGAGGACAGTCCCGAGTGGCTGGAGAAGGAGCGCGCCACGCAGGCGGAGGTCCGCAAGGAAGCCGCGCGCATCAAGGAGAAGAAGCAGGACCAGGAGTCCTGACCCGGGGGTCCGCGGACGTCCGCGGACCCGAAAACTCCGGTGCGCCGCGTCGAACGCCTCTGCGACCATTCCGGCATGGTCCACCGTCTGGAATCCCTGGTCATTCGGCATGCCCTCCGGCTGCCCGCTCCCGCGGGCCCCGCCGGTGAGGGCGACGTCGCGGCGCGGCAGTTCGACGCCGCGCTGATGTCCGTCGGCTTCAAGCTGTCGGCCGACGCGCTGAGGACGTTGTCGGGGCTGTCCGAGAGCACGGTCGTCCGCATCGCCCGGCCCGCGCTCGCCACCGTCCGTGAGATGGCCGGCGAACACGTGCGGCACAACGTCTACTTCAAGGACTTCCCGGCGAACGTCCCGGACACCTTCGAGTTCTGGATGCGCTGCGTGCGCGAGGCCCTGGAGGACGGCAAGGCCCGCTCCGGTGTCCTCGCCCAGCTGCGCAACGGCGTGATCAACCTGCTCACCCTGCCGTCGTACGGCACCTACCGGCACACGTACGACGAGATGCTCGCCGCACACGACGAACTGACGGCCGCGGTCGGCGACCGGATGACCGTCCTGCACCTGGGCGGCGCCCTGGATGACGAGGTCACCGCCCTGTACCTGGCGCTGGCCGGCAGCACCACGCCGCTCGGCGACGAGCACCTGGCCGATCTCAAGGTGCTCGCCGGGCACTGCGTGGACGGTCCCCAGCCGGAGGCGATCCCGGTGCGGGAGAACCGTGCCGTCGTCAACGAGGCCCGGCTGAAGGCGGGTTCGGGCCTGCTGCTGGACACCGTGACCGATGTGCTGCGGCTGGCGTGCGCGTTGTCGGGCGGGGACGTGTCCCTCCAGGAGCCGACCCGCTTCCGTGCGCTGTCGCGGCCGGTCCGCCGGACGCTGCTCGCCGGGCTCGACTCGGTCGTCGAGGCAGCCCCGGCCAAGCTCGCCGACGTCCTCGCGCACCGTGAGGCCTTCAAGCGGCTCGGCGAGCGTCTGCATCCGCACGAGTACCCGCGGTGGCCGCGTGCCGCCGAGGTGTTCGCCGTCGCCCGGGGCGAGCAGAAGGCGTACACCTTCGACGCCCGCCTCGATGCCCTGCTCGGTGCGGACGACGTCACCGGGGCGGCGGAGCTGCTCAGGTCCGCGCCGGGCAGGCTGTTCCGTGCGCTGGACCGGCTGCTGCGCACCGCGCGCACACAGGAGGAGCGGGACGTCGTGGTGGCCGCCGTCGAGCAGACCGCCCCGCAGGTCTCCGGGCGGGTCGTGCTGTCGGTGCGCGAGTACCTGCACAACCGGGCCGAAGAGGCGGGCGGGCAGCGGGTGTTCATCAACCGCCTCGGCCGCGCGCACGTCGCCGACGACACGCGTGCGGCCGTACCGGAGGCGGACCGTGAGCGGCTGATCGGCGCGCTGGACGCGGAGGTCAGTCGCCGACTCCCGGCTCCCGAGCGTCTGTTGGTCGACCCCGACATCCTCGACGTGGCGCTTCCGCTCAGCGGGCGGGCGACCTCGGCCGGGCTCGGTGTGCTGCCCCGCGGTTCCGTCTCGCGGGTCGACGGGGAGCTGCTGCGGTTCTTCGTGTACTGGAAGCAGAAGCAGCGCGTCACCGACTACGACCTGTCGGCGCTGCTGCTGGACGCGCGGTACGACACGGTGTCGTGGCTGTCGTACACCAATCTCCGCGAGGTGGAGGGCGAGCACTCGGGTGACATCACCAACGCCCCCGACGGTGCTTCGGAGTTCATCGACCTGCGGCTCGGGGCGGTGCGCGGCACCTACATCGTGCCGCAGGTCAACATCTTCTCCGGGGAGCAGTTCGAGGAGGCCGAGGAGTCGTTCTTCGGGTTCATGCTGCGCGAGGCCGAGCAGAAGGGGCGGCCCTTCGAGGCGCGTACCGTGCGCATGAAGTCGGAGCTGCGCGGGCCGGGCCGGGTGGCGCTGCCGCTGGCGTTCCGGCGTGTGCAGGACGGGAGTTGGCAGGCCAAGTGGCTGCACCTGTACCTGAAGGGGCGTCCGGCGTACAACCGCGTCGAGGGCAACCAGGTGTCGGTGGCGACGCTGCTGCGCGCCATCGTGGAGCGTGAGCGGCTGACGGTCGGGTATCTGACCGGTCTGATGGCGAACGGCGGTACGGACGTGGCGACTTGGGACGCCGGATCGGTGCCGGACGTGCCCGTGACGTACATCGGCCTGGGACGCCCCGAGGGGCTGCACCCGGACTCGGTGGTCATCACCCCGGAAAATCTGCGCGACTTGATCCCCGAGTGACTGTTAGCGTGTGTCGTGGCGAGGCCATGGAAGGGCTTCCTTCTCCATTCGATGAATCCCCATGGGGTTCGGATCTTCAGCTCTTCCGCTTTCCTCGCCCTCGACGTCGCGCACGAGGCCATGAAGGGGCTTCCTTCTCACCGGTTGCCAACCGGCTTTCTCAGAGCTCCAGCCCCTTCGCTCTCCTCGCCCGCGACGTCACGCGCCCAGGCGGCCCGGACCGGTGCACTCACCGTTCCAGGGCCGCCTTCGCCGTGCTGAGCGCCTGTTCCGCGTACCCCCGCCCGAACAGCACGGCGTGCACCAGCAGCGGGAAGAGCTGGTGGAGTCCGATGCGGTCGGACCAGCCGTCGGCGAGCGGTGCCACCCGTTCGTAGCCGCGCAGCACCTCGTCCAGGTGCGGGCAGCCGAAGAGGTGGAGCATCGCGAGGTCGGTTTCGCGGTGGCCGCCGTGCGCGGCCGGGTCGATCAGCCAGGCGTGGCCGTCGGCGCCCCACAGCACATTGCCGTTCCACAGGTCGCCGTGCAGCCGGGCCGGGGGTTCGGTGGGGCCCGCGAGCCCGGGCAGCCGTGCGCAGAGCCGCTCGATCACCTCGGCCTCCGGGACCGCGATCGTGCCGTCGTCCACCGCGCGCCGCAGATAGGGCAGCACCCGGTGCTCGGCGCACCACTGCGGCCACTCGGCGCCTTCGGCGTTCCGCATCGGCGCGCGCCCGATGTACGCCTCCCGGGGGCCACCTGGCGGCGCGGAGCCGAAGGCGGGCACCCCGGCGAGGTGCAGTCCGGCCAGGGCCCGGCCCAGATCGAGCGCCGCATCCCCGCTCGGCCGACCCCGCTCGATCAGGTCGGTCACCAGCCAGGGGCCGTCCTGACCGTGTGTGGTCGGCACCCGGACCGTGCCGGCCTCGGCCATCCAGCGCAGCCCCGCCGCCTCCGCCCGCGCCTCCTCAGGGCTGTCGGCGCGCTTCACCATCACCGACCGGCCGTCGTCGAGGGCCACTTCGGTCAGCGCGCCGGACAGTGAGCGCTCATCCGTCGCCGTACGGCCGGTGAGCCGCGCCGCCACCGCACCCGGGCCGTCGTCTCCGTCGTACATCCACGCCTCCTTGACCACTCACACCACTGCCCACACGTCGGCGTTCCCCGAGAGGCCCGTGCACAGCCTCTGTGAAGACTCCCAGTCATGTCTTGACATATGGAAGAAACAATCCGTAGCTTGGCCGATCATTTAGATGCGTGAAGCGGGTTCACGTATATGAATGACTCACGAACAGGAACGGAGAGTGTCCATGGGCGATCGCCGACGACGCCGCCGCCTGGCCGCGGCGGCCACCGTCGCGGGGTTGATGTTCGCGACGGCCGCCTGTGGTTCCGGCTCCGACAGCGCGGGCAGCAGCGATCCGAACACACTGGAGGTCTGGACCCGGAGCAATCCGGACTCGGCCGCCACCTACGACCGGGTCTTCGCCGCCTTCACCAGGAAGACCGGCATCAAGATCGACTACCAGCCGGTCATCAACTTCGACCAGCAGCTCCAGAGCCGGGCCTCCACCAAGGACCTGCCGGACGTCATGATCAACGACACGGCCCTGATGGGCAGTTACCAGAGCCAGGGCCTGCTCAAGCCCATCGGCCCCGCGTCGGTCGCGGGCGGCGACGAGATCACCGCCAAGTCGTGGTCTTCCACCGTGGGCATCGACGGGAAGCACTACGGCATCCCCTACTCCCGGCAGGCCCAGGCCCTGATGATCAGGACCGACTGGCTGAAGAAGCTCGGGCTGAAGGCGCCGACGACCTGGCAGCAGATGCTCTCCGTCGCCAAGGCCTTCGCCACCGAGGACCCGGACGGCGACGGCAAGGCCGACACGTACGGCATGGTCGCGCCGGCCAGCGCCCAGAACGGCTACGCGGCCTGGTGGGGCGCGAGCTTCCTGTGGCAGGGCGGCGCGAAGATCATCGAGTCGGACGGCAAGGGGAAGTACCGCCCGGCCATGGACTCGGCCGCCGCCGTGAACGCCGTGACCTGGATGAAGGACAACCTCTTCTGCGGCAGCAAGGGGGTCGTCCAGCCCGGCGCGATCACCGCCGTAACAGCGACGGCCACCAACTTCCAGGACGGCAACGCCGGGATGTACATGACCGGCCCGTACAACATCACCACCTTCGACGCCACGCCCGGCAAGGACACCTACGAGGTCGTCCCCGCCCCCGCGGGCCCGGTCGGCGGCGATGTGCTGGCCGACGGCGAGAACGTCTACCTCGGCGCAAAGACCGGCAAGAGCCGGCAGGAGCTGGCGCTGGCCTCCTTCCTGGTCTCGCCCGAGGGCCAGAAGATCGCCATGACCAGCGTCGACGGCCACCAGCCGGTCGTCCGCATCCCCGTCAACTCCACGCTGGACGCGGCGAAGGTCAGGAACGACGCCCGCTGGAGCGTCGTACAGAAGGCCTACGAGGACGCCTCCGAGCAGTTCCCGAACGCGCCGGACTTCGCCCCGATCAAGCAGGACACCGCCGACGCGCTGAACTCGATCTTCACGTACTGCGGCGGTGACGTCCGCTCCCAGCTCAAGGAGCTCAACGACACGCTCGCCGGTGACCTCAAGGACCAGGACCTGCTGAAATGACCGCTACCGTTCCCGCCCCCGCGGCGCGCGAAGGCACGGGCAGGCGGGCCTTCGACAAGAAGGCCGTCGTCCCCTGGCTCTTCCTGGCTCCGGGTCTGCTGCTCGCCCTGGTCTTCAAGTTCTGGCCGATGGCCAAGGGCATCTGGCTCAGCTTCTTCGACGTGCGGCCCTTCCTCGGCGACCAGTGGATCGGCCTCGACAACTACACGAGGGTCCTGACCGACCACCGCTTCCAGGACGCGATCGGGCACACCCTGATCCTGGGCGTCGGCCAGGCGGTCGGCGCGATCCTGCTCGGGTTCGCCCTCGCGTTGCTCCTGGAGGGCCAGGCCCGTTCGCTGAAGTTCCTCCGTACCGCCGTCTTCCTGCCCGCCGTCACGGCCACCGCGGTCGTCGGCGAGCTGTGGCGGCTGATGTACTACCCGACCTCCGACGGCCTCCTCAACAGCGGCCTGCACCTCCTCGGGCTCGGGCCGGTCCAGTACCTCGACAACCCGGACATCGCGCTGTACTCGACGATGGTGATGGGCATCTGGATCTGGGCCCCGTACAACATGGTGATCTTCCTGGCCGGTCTCGCGGGCGTGGACCGCTCGCTGTACGAGGCGGCCGCGATGGACGGTGTCTCTCTGTGGCAGCGGCTGCGCTTCGTCACGCTGCCCGCGATCCGTCCGGCGCTCATGATCGTGCTGACGCTCGCCACCATCCGCGGACTGCGCGTGTTCACCGAGGTCTACGTCCTCACCGGCGGCGGCCCCGCCGGGTCCACCGACGTGTGGATGACCCGCGCCTACACCCTGGGCTTCACCCGCAACGACATCGGCGGCGCCTCCGCGGCCTCGGTCGTGCTGCTCTGCGTGACGCTGCTGCTCACCGTCATGGTCAATCACCTCCGCACGAGGGGAGAAGCGCGATGAGCGCCCCCGTCATCGACTCCGTCCGGCCGGCGGCCCCTGACACCCCGGCCGGGCGGACCACCAAGGCGCAGCGGACCACCCCGGCCCGCTTCGACACCGCCCTCGGCTGGAACGACAGGCCCGGCCTCGCCTGGGGCCTGAGGATCCTGCTCTGCGTGATCGCCCTCGCGATCTTCGCGGCGCCGTTCCTCACCATCTTCTCGGGCGCCTTCACGACCAACCCCAGCGGCTCCTCGCTGTCGTTCCTGCCGCACGACAGCACGCTGTCGAACTTCACGGTGGCGGGCGAGCGCGGCATCTGGGACTACCTCGGCAACTCGCTGGTCATAGCCGGCGGCGGGCTGCTGCTGCAGCTCGTGGTGTGCACGCTGGCCGCGTACGCGCTGGCCCGGCACCGGTTCCGCGGCCAAGCGCTGATCATGATGCTGTTCATGATGACGCTGATGCTCCCCGAGGAGGTCATCGCGATCCCCCTCTCCCTGGTCCTCGGTGACGTGCCGGTGGTCCACGTGGACCTCAAGGGCACGGTCTGGGGCGTCATCCTGCCGCTGGGCGCCTGGGGCTTCTCGGTGATGATGCTGACCGAGTTCATGCGGGACATCCCCGCGGAGATAGAGGAGGCGGCCCGCCTCGACGGCGTCGGCGAACTGCGGATGCTCTGGCAGATCGTCCTGCCGCTGTGCAAGCCCGCGCTCGGCGTGGCGGGCGTCCTCGGCTTCATCATGATCTGGGACCAGTACCTGCTGCCCCTGATCGCCTCCAAGGACCCCACCGACTACACGGTCACCGTCGCCCTGTCCATCCTGCGCACCGACCCCGAGGTCGGCTCCGGGGTGGTGCTGGCCGGTGCGGTCATCGCCCTGATCCCCAGCCTGATCGTCTATCTGCTCCTCCAGCGCTCCCTGGTCACCGGCATCGCCGCCGGTGCCACGAAGGGCTGACCCGACCCCCACGTTTGAGGGAGACATGAAGTTCCAAGGAGTGCTGTTCTTCCCGGTGACGCCGTTCACCGCGGACGGCTCGCTGGACGAGGAACGGCTCGCCCAGCACATCGCCGGCGGCGTCGCGGCCGGTGCGGGCGGCGTGTTCGTCGCCTGCGGCACCGGTGAGTTCCACGCGCTGACCCCCGACGAGATCGAGCGCGCCACCCGGGTCGCGGTCGAGACGACCGCCGGCCGGGTGCCGGTCCTGGCCGCGGCGGGCGGCCCCACCCCCGTCGCCCGTGACCAGGCGGCCCGGGTCGCCCGCGCGGGCGCCGACGGCATCCTGCTGCTCCCGCCCTACCTGGTGACGGCCCCGCAGCAGGGCCTGGTCCGCTACGTGGCGGAGGTCACCTCCGCGAGCGACCTGCCCGTCGTCTTCTACCAGCGCGGCACCGCCCGCCTCACCGAGGAGACGGCCGCCGAGATCGCCGGGCTCCCCAAGGTCGTCGGCCTCAAGGACGGCCTCGGGGACATCGAGCGGATGCACCGCATCGTGCGCGCGGTGCGCGCCGTACCGGGCACGGAGGACTTCCAGTTCTTCAACGGCCTCCCGACGGCGGAGATGACCGCGCCCGCGTACCGCGGCATCGGCGTCTCGTTGTACTCCTCAGCCGTGTTCGCCTTCGCGCCCGAGATCGCGCTGGCCTTCCACCGGGCGCTCGCCTCCGACGACACGGCGCTGGTCGACACGCTCCTCGACGAGTTCTACGGCCCCCTCGTCCGGCTCCGCGACGAGGTGCCCGGGTACGCCGTGGCGTTGGTCAAGGCAGGAGTGGCCCTGCGTGACCTGGACGTGGGGGGCGTACGGGCGCCCCTGGTCGACCCGACCCCGGAGCACCTCGCGCGGCTGTCCAAGCTCATCGACCACGGCCTGGAGGTGGTCGGCGCATGAGCGACCCGACTCGGATCAAGGAGCTGATCGTCACCCCGATCGCCTTCCGCGACCCGCCGCTGCTCAACTCCAACGGCGTGCACGAGCCCCTCGCCCTGCGGATCATCCTCCAACTCGTCCTGGAGGACGGCACGGTGGGACTCGGCGAGTCCCCCGGTGGGGTCGCCCGCCTGGAGCGACTCGAGGCCGCCGCGAAGGTCGTCGTCGGCATGGACGTCTTCGACACCACCGCCGTCGGCGCCGCGATCGACGCCGCCCTGCTCTCGGCGGTGCCGTCGAGCCACGAGCGCGGCTGGACCACCTCGGCGGTGGAAGTGGCCTGCCTGGACGCACAGGGCAAGCTGCTCGGCCGCCCGGTCAGCGACCTGCTCGGCGGGACGGTCCGGGACTCGGTGCCGTTCGCGGCGTACCTCTTCTACAAGTGGGCCGAGCACCCGGCCCTCGACGGCCGGGCCGCGGTCGGCGACGACTGGGGCGCGGCGCTGGACCCGGCCGGCATCGTGGAGCAGGCCCGGCTGATGCAACAGCGGTACGGGTTCAGGTCGTTCAAGCTCAAGGGCGGTGTCTTCCCGCCCGACGAGGAGATCGCCGCGATCAGGGCGCTCGCGGAGGCCTTCCCCGGGCAGCCGCTGCGCCTGGACCCCAACACCGCCTGGACGGTGGAGACGTCGAAGTACGTCGCCCGTGAACTCGACGGTGTCCTGGAGTACTTGGAGGACCCGACCAAGGGCATCGAGGGCATGGCGGCGGTGGCGGAGTACGCGCCGATGCCGCTGGGCACCAACATGTGCGTGATCGCCTGGGAGCACCTGAAGCCGGCGATCGAGCAGAACGCCATCCAGGTCCTCCTCACCGACCACCACTACTGGGGCGGCCTGCGCCGCACCCGCGAACTGGCCGCGGTCTGCGAGGCGTTCGACCTCGCCCTGTCCATGCACTCCAACTCGCACCTGGGGATCAGCCTGGCCGCCATGACCCACGTGGCCGCGGCGATCCCGAACCTCGACCACTCCTGCGACACGCACTACCCGTGGAACTCGGCGGACGACGTCATCGTCCCCGGTGTCCTGGAGCTCCGCGACGGCGAGGTCAAGGTACCGACGGGCCCCGGCCTCGGTGTGGAACTCGACCACGCGGCCCTGGACCGCCTGCACCGCCTCTACCTCGAATCCGGCGTACGCAGCCGCGACGACACCGGCTACCTGCGGCGGTTCCAGCCGGACTACGAACTCCGGCTGCCGCGTTGGTGAGAGGGCCCTCTTGGGACCGGGCGGCCGGTGAATCCGGGCGGCCGGTGAGCGAGACCGTGCGGCCGGGTATGGCAGGCGTATGCGGGCACGAGGAGAGGCCGTGTGGACGGGGCCCCGGTGGGAGACGTTTCTGCGGGGCGTGGTGGGGAGGGTCCTCGCGGGAGACGGGCCGCAGCCGTGGTGGCTGCCGCGCCGGGTGCTGACCGTGATGTCGGCCGACGTCGACGACACGGCCGGCGTCGGAGCGGTCTGGGTCATGTGGCGTCCGGCGTCACCGAGGACGCGTGAGCACATCGCGCTCATGGAGTGGTACGGCGAGCAGTGGCGGTACGCGGGGGGCGGCAGCGGTTCCGGAGACGGCCCTGTCGAGGTCGATGTGCTCGACGTGCGCAAGGGCGCGGGCGCCCTCGGCCTCGCCCGTGGCCGCGACCTTCCGCACTCCCTCGCCACGGCCCCATGGATCAGTTGCGTCAAAGTGCGACTCGGGCCGGACACGTGGGCTCGATTGCGTGAGGATCCATAGCCGGCCTCCTGGGGAGGCCGAGCCTGACCACCTCCCGATGAAGATCCGCCGGTGCTTCAATGTCACTCCCCGGGCGGAGGAGCGGCGGCATGGGTGTGGAGTCGGGCAAAGTCCTGGTGACCGGTGGCAGCGGTTTCGTCGGCAGCCATCTGGTACGGCGGCTGCTGGAGCGGGGTTACGCGGTGCACGCCACCGTGCGCAGTCTCGCGAACCCGGCGAAGGTGCGCCCGCTGCGGGACATGCAGGGCGAATTCCCCGGCCTACTCAGCCTGTTCGAGGCGGACCTCCTCAAGGAGGGCTCCTTCGACGAGGCCATGGCGGGCTGCCGCGTGGTCTTCCATGTGGCCTCGCCGTTCTTCATGCCGGAGAAGATCAAGGACGGCCAGAAGGACATGGTCGACCCGGCCCTGACCGGCACCCGCAACGTCCTGGCCGGCATCGAGCGGACACCGTCGGTGGAGCGGCTGGTGTTCACCTCCACGGTCGGTGCGATCTTCGGCGACTACTCCGACGTACGGCACATGGACGGGCAGATCCTGTCGGAGCGGTACTTCAACACCAGCAGCACGGTGGAGAACAACCCGTACCACTACGCCAAGACGGTCGCCGAACGCGCGGCCTGGGACGCGGAGGCCGCGCAGGACCGCTGGCGCATGGTGTCCGTCAACCCCGGCCTGATCCTGGGCCCTTCCCTCACGCCCGCCTCCGAGTCGGGCAGCCTCTTCCTCCTGGAGGAGCTCTTCAAGGGCTACTTCTTCTACGGCGCCCCGGACTTCAGCTTCACCACGGTCGACGTCCGTGACGTGGCCGACGCACACATAGCGGCGGCGGAGAAGCCCGACGCGAAGGGCCGTTACATCCTGGCCGCGGAGACGATGACGTCGTTCCACGAGATGTCGCGCATCATCCGCACCCGGTACCCCCGCGGCCTGCGCATCCCGCGCACCGCGCTCCCCCACTGGCCGGTGCGCGTCCTGGGCCCCGCCTTCGGGCTCACCCAGGACTACATCCGAAAGCACCTCGGCATCCGCTTCCGCGTGGACAACAGCCGCAGCGTGCACGAACTGGGCCTCGTCTACCGCCCGGTCGAGGAGACGGTCCTCGATCACTACGAGGCATGGCGTGCACAGCGTGGCAAGCGCTGATCCGGACCGGGAGCAGCGGCTCGTACGCGACGAAGGTCACAGTTACATCTCACACTTTTCACACTTCAATCTTCACGCGAGCCTCACAAGTTGGCTAAGTTGACGGCGACCAGCACGACGGAAGGGGCATGACTTTCATGGCGCCGGATCGAACTTCGCGCAATGGAGGGTCCAGCCTCCCGGCCAAGCGCAACTCCGCCCTCGCCACGGCGGCGATGGCCTCCGCGGCTCTTCTCTCGCAGGCCGGGAACGCCGCCGCCGACGAGGGGCCGAGCCGTGACGAGGTGAGCCGACGGGTCACCAACCTCTACGACCGCGCCGAGAACGACACCGGTACCTACAACGCCACACGCGCGGCCGGAACGGCGTCCAGCACCCGTGGCCGTACCGGTTCGACGACCGGCGGCGGACGCAACGCCGACCGTGATCCCGCCCTCGACGACATCGCCAAGCAGTGGTACGGCATGGCCCGCGCGAAGACGGGCCCGATGGTCGCGGCGACCCTGCCCTCCGACCGCGTTGCGGCCCGCCGTGCCGAACCGCGGCGCCAGCGCCCGGCGGACGCCCCCACGGCACGCGAACCGAAGCCGTCCGAACGGTCCCTGCCGGAACTGACCGCCAGTCCTGTGCGTGCCCTGCCGAGCGCACCCGAGCCGACACCGGCCGCTCTCACCGCCGCCCCGGCCCAGTCGCCCGCGTGGGCACCGGAACCGACCCCGCAGAACCTCACCGGCACCGGCGAAATCCCCACGGTGGGTGGTACTTCGCAGTTCGTCACGGGGGTGCCGGAGTACATACCGCACCTCGTCACCGAGGTCCCGGAGTACACCCCGCGACCGGACACCGGTGTTCCCGAGTACACACCGCAACGCGTCACCGGCGTTTCCGAGTACACCCCGCAACCGGACACCGCGTTCCCGTCGTACACCGCACAACCCGACACCGGCTTCCCGGAGTACACCGCGCAGGCAGGCACGGGATTCCCCGAGTACA
>NZ_JBHVYZ010000010.1:93161-123384 GCF_042880295.1 Streptomyces sp. NPDC058307 | reverse complement strand
CGACACCGGCTTCCCGGAGTACACCGCGCAGGCAGGCACGGGATTCCCCGAGTACAGCCCGCAGGCCGGTACGAGGTACCCCGACTACACCGGGCAGCTCAGCACCGCCGCCGTGCCTGAGTACACCGCACCCACCACCACCGGCTACTCGGACTACAGCGGTCAACTCGGCACCGGCCTACTGGAGTACTCCACTTCGGCTGCCACCGGATTCCCCGAGTACGCGGCACAAACAACCACTGGGTTCCCCGAGTACGCGGCGCAGACGACCACCGCGTATCCCGCGTACGCGGCGCAGACCACCACGGAATACCCCGGGTACTCCGCCCTCACCGCTCCCCTCGCGGCGATCGCGCCCCCGCCCGTCGACACCACCCGGACAGCCCCGCCCGTCCCGGCCGTCCCCGCCGCGACACAGGGCATCCCGGCCATCCCGGCCCCCCGCACCCCCGAGCCGGACTGGCAGACACCCCAGCCGGCCCCGGCCGCCGTCGCCAACCCCTTGACCCTGGCCCCCGAACCGGACCCGGAACTCCCCACCCCCGACCCCGGTTACGACTCGAAGGTCATCCAGGTGCTCGCCTTCGCCCGCTCCCAGATCGGCAAGCCGTGTGTCTGGGGCGCGGCGGGCCCGGGGTCGTACGACAACTCCGGTCTCACCCAGGCCGCCTGGAAGGTCGCCGGCGTCTCCCTCCCCCGCACCTGCGTCGGGCAGGCGAGCACCGGCACGGCGGTGCCGCTGTATGCCATGCAACCCGGCGATCTCGTCTTCTTCCACGACGACTTCAGCCATGTGGGCCTGTGCACCGGCAACGGCATGATGATCCACGCACCTGGCCCGGGGGCGTCCATCCGCGAGGAGTCGATCTACCCGACCGGCGAGTCGATCATCCGCGGCGCGATACGGCCCGCCTGACACCCCGCGAGCCCCGGAACGGGAACGTGACACGGCACTCCCCTCACGCGCACCGTTCCTGAAGACCGAGCGGGAGTGAGTCCTGTTGCCAGGACTCGTGCTCAGCCGGGTGTCTCGAACGGTGTTGGCACTTTGGTCGCCCGCTTTCGCTCCACGGCCGGGCGGCACGCATCCGGTGCGCGGTCCGGGAATGTGGGGCGGGTTTCCGGGCGCCTGCGGGTGTCCGGTCGGGCCTGGGCGGTCCGATGCTGTGGTGAGCGGCTGCTGCCAGTGCTGGGCGCCCCAGCGGCTGGTGTAGGCAGGGTCGACCGCTACGACGGCGATGCCCTGCTCGGCGGCCATCGACACCAGCCGGGCCTTGTGCTTCGCGGTGGGGAAGCGGGAGATGAGGCGGCGAACAACCACCGCATCCAGTACAGGCGCGCACTCACGATCACCAGAAGTCACTCCTGCTGAGTCCAGCGGCAACAGTTACCAACCCCTGGACGCCCCCGGATCCCTCGCCTAGGGTTCCGGAGAAAGCGCTTTCTGGCCTGACCATGCCAACCAGGAGGGGCGTCTCGTGCCGCACCAGCAATGGACCCGCAAGTCCTTCCTCCGGGGAATGGCCGCCGTCGGCGCGGCCCCCTTCCTCCCCGGTCTGATCCCGGCGAGCGCCCACGCGGCCTCGGCCGGTCGCCCCGACTTCCCGCTGGCGGCGGGAGGTGCGGCCGTCGGCATCTTCGTGGACGGGGCGGACGACCCCGCCGTCGTCCGCGCCGCGGGCGACCTCCAGGCGGACGTGGAACGGGTCTCCGGGGCCAGACCCGACCTCCTGCGCACACTGCCGCGCAGCGCCCCGCTGCTCGTCCTGGTGGGCACCCTCGGCGCGAGCCCCGCCATCGACCGGCTCGCCGCACAGGCCCGCCTGGACGTCTCCCGGGTCAAGGGCCGCTGGGAGGCGTCCGTGACCCAGGTGATCGAGCGTCCCCTGCCCGGGATCGACCGTGCGCTGGTGATCGCGGGCAGCGACCGGCGCGGAACCGTCTACGGGATCTACGACACCTCGGAGCGCATCGGTGTCTCGCCCTGGTACTGGTGGGCCGACGTCCCCGTCGAGCGCCGCGACACGGTGACCGTGCCCGCGGGGACCTTCACCCGGCGCGAACCCTCGGTCCGCTACCGCGGCATCTTCATCAACGACGAGCAGAACCTGACCACTTGGTCGCACCGCACCCAGGAGACCGACAAGAACATCGGCCCCGAGACGTACAAGCGCGTCTTCGAGCTGCTGCTCCGCCTCAAAGCCAACTACCTGTGGCCGGCGATGCATCCGTACTCCGACTTCTTCAACAAGTACCGGGAGAACCCCGAACTCGCCGACCGCTACGGCATCGTCGTCGGCTCCAGTCACCCCGAGGCCCTGCTGCGCAACGGCGTCCACGAGTGGGAGCCGTGGATCGCCGAGCACCCGAACGCCGACGGCAGCGCGCCGGTGTACGACTACACGGTCAATCCCGCCGTCATCTCCGACTACTGGAGAGCCCGGGCGAGACAGAACGCCGCCTACGAGAGCAGCTGGACCCTCGGCATGCGCGGCCTGCACGACAGCGCTCTGGAGACGAGGTACGCCACCACGATCCCGGAGAAGGTCGTGGTGATGAACGACATCATCGCCGACCAGCGAAGGATCCTCACCGAAGAGGTCGGCGCCGCGGCCGAGCCGCAGATCTTCATCCCGTACAAGGAGGTCCTGGACCTCTACAACGCGGGTGTCCGGGTCCCCGACGACGTCACGCTGATCTGGCCGGACGACAACCACGGCAACATGCGCCAGCTGCCGAACGAGGCGGAACGGGCGCGGGCGGGCGGCAACGGGATCTACTACCACCTCTCCTACTGGGGCCGCCCGAAGAGCTACCTGTGGCTGGACACGACCCAGGTGACCAAGGTCTGGCAGGAGTTGCGGCGGGTCTACGAGCACGGCACCGACCGCATGTGGATCTTCAACGTCGGTGACCTCAAGTCGATCGAGACCGGCCTGTCCTTCGCGATGGACATGGCCTGGGACGTGGACCGCTGGGAGGCCGACGAGGTCGAGGGCTTCCTCGCCGAGTGGGCCGGGAGGCAGTTCGGGCGGCGCCATGCCCACGAGATCGCCGCGATCCGTACGGAGTACTACCGGCTCGCCGGGGAGCTGCGGCCGGAGTTCATCGCCGCGGGCCTCGTCTCCGTCGTCCACCACGGCGACGAGGCGGGGCGCCGGATGGCGGCGTACGACCGACTCCTCGCGCGGGTCCGGGCGGTGGGTGCCGAACTCCCCGAGGCGTACCGGGACGCTTTCTACGAGCTGGTCGAATACCCGGTGCACGGCGCGTACCTGATGAACCTGAAGTACTACTGGGCGGACCGCAACGCCCTCGCGGTCCGGCAGGGCCGGGGTGCCGGCGCGAACCGTTTCGCGGACCTGGCGCTGTCCGCGCACACGGCGGAGGCCGCGCTCACCAGCCGGTACAACACCGAGGTTGCGGGCGGGAAATGGGACGGGTTCATCAATCCGTATCCGTCGCAGATCCCGAAGGCGCCGGGGCGTCCGGCCGTCACCCGGGTGACCCGGCAGGAGACCTCGGGGCTCGGGGTGGCGGCCGAGGGGAACGAGACCGGGGCGGTCCGGCCGCTGTCGTTCTCCTCGTACACCCGCGACCGGCGCTTCGTCGATGTCTTCAACACGGGTTTCCTGCCCCTGGAGTGGGCGGCCGAGACCAGTCACCCCTGGGTGGTGCTCAGCGCCACCGGCGGCTCGCTGACCGAGCAGCGGCGGGTGTGGGTCGAGATCGACTGGGAGCGCGCTCCCGAGGGGGCGCAGGAGGCCACGGTCGTCCTCGCGGGCGCCGGGCAGCGCTTCGAGGTGCCCCTGCGGGTGGTCAACGGCCGCAGGAGGGCTCGTGGTTTCGTCGAGGCCCACGGTTACGTGTCGATCGACGCCGCGCACGCCGACCACCGGGTGACGCGCGGCGGCTGCCGCTGGCGGACCGTGCGCGGCCTCGGACGTCGTACGGGGGCCGTCGAGGCCGTTCCGTCCACGGCGGCTCCGATCACCGGTGACTTCGCCTCCCGGGCCCCGGAGTTGCGGTACCGGGTGCGGTTCAGCAGCACCGGCACCTTCCCCGTGACCGTCTTCCGGCTGCCGTCGCTGGACGAGCGGGGGCAGCGGCGGGTGGCCGTCGGACTCGACGACCAGCCGGTGACCGTCCTGTCCGGGCAGGCCGTCGCGACCGGCAACCGGGGGGACGCCTGGGCCCGCCAGGTGGAGGACGGCGTCGAGAGACTGACCGCCACCGTGACGGTCGCCGAGGCCGGAGAGCATGTGCTCAGGATCTTCATGGTCGATCCGGCGATCGCCGTGGACCAGATCGTGATCGACACCAGTGGGCTGGCCGCCACGTATCTCGCGCCGCCGGAGAGCTACCACCCGGTCTTCAATCCGGAGCCCGCGCCGGGGCCGGGTCTGGAGGCGCCGAACCAGTAGGGCCATGGCTTCGTGCGGGCCGCCGGTCCCCCGTGCCGGCGGCCCGCACGCGTCGCGGCCGGCGCTGCCGTCCTAGCGGGGAGACAGGCGTATCCGACGGGCCGCCCTCCCCCCACTGCGGCCCGCCGGAGCTTCAATGTGCTGGAGTACATCCGAGAACGTCGATGTTGCTCGGATGAAGTGTGGGTCAGCGAGGTACTGGGCCGGTATGGGTACAACTGCCTATGAGCGGATGCTGTCGGTCGCCGTGGCCGCGCTCCACGAACGCGACCCCGAGCGGCTGTGGCCCCTGCTGGCGGCCGAACTGCCTGTCCTGTGCGGTGGCGACGCCCTGATCTACAAGCTGGACAACTGGAACGAGAGCGAGGGCACCCTCGGGCTGTCCCCCGGCGCCGACGCGGAGTTCACCTCGCTCGGCGAGGAGGAGGCGGGACTGCTGCGCTCGGGCTACCCGTTCGCCGGGCACTACGCGGGCCGGGCGGACCGGATGCCGGTCACGGCCCGCCGGGTGGCCGGCCGTTCCTGGCCGGGGAGCCCCACCGCGCGGCTGCTCGACGGACTCCTGGACGTCGACCACGTGCTGGGCATTCCGCTGCCGCAGTCGACCACGCCGGTCACCGGGTGCATGGTGTACCGCTCCGGGCGGGACTTCAGCGACGACGGACTGCGTCTGGCCGAGCGGTTGCAGCCCCTGCTGGCCGCCGTCGAGCAGCAGCGGCAACTCCTGCGGCGGCTCGACGCCCCGTCCGAGGAGGCCGCGGACCTGGCGCTCACGCCCCGGGAGACGACCGTGCTGCTCCTGCTCGGCGACGCTCTGACGGCCGTGTCGATAGGCCGCAGACTCGGGATATCCGAGCGTACGGTCCACAAGCACATCGCGAACATCTACCGCAAGCTGGGCACGCACGACCGCGTCAGCACGGTGCTGCACGCCCAACGCCTCGGTCTCGTCCCTACGGCAGCGGCGACCCGCCCTTGAGGCGTTCCAGGTCGGCGGGGCGGACCTGGATGGCCACGACGGCGATGAGGGCGGCGAGCACCGCGAAGATCGCGGCCACGACGAAGGCGGCCGAGACACCGGCGGTCAGGACCTCGTCGCCCCAGGAGCCGGGAAGTTGACCGGTGTGGGCGAAGAGCCGGCGCTCCGCCGGGGTGGCCTGGGCGAGGAAGCGGGGGACCTGCTTCTCCGCCTCGTTGGTGCTGGCGGTGCCGAACATGGTGACCAGGATGGACAACCCCAGCGAACCGCCGACCTGCTGAGTGGCGTTGAGGAGCCCGGAGGCCGCGCCGGTCTCCTCGTTGGGCACGTTGGAGAGGGCCATCAGGGTCAGGGACACGAACTCCATGCCCATGCCGAGGCTGAAGACGAGCATCGGGCCGAGGACACTGCCCGCGTAGGTGGAGTGGATGTCGGTCAGGGTCAGCCAGGCAAGCCCGGCCGCGGCGAGGATCGCGCCGCCCACCATGAAGGGCTTGGGCCCGTACACGGGCAGGAACCGCGAGGCGAGACCGGCACCGATCGCGATGACCGCGCTGACCGGCAAAAACGCGAACCCGGTCGCCAGCGGGCTGAAGTTCAGGACGTTCTGGGTGAAGAGGGTCAGGAAGAAGAACATGCCGAAGATCGCGGCGGCGAGGCACAGCATGATGCCGTAGGTGCCCGCGCGGTTGCGGTCGGCGAACATGTGCAGCGGGGTGATCGGCTGCCGGGACCGCTTCTCGACCAGCACGAACAGCACGAGGAGGACGACCGCCGCGGCGAACGAGGCCAGCGTGAACGGGTCCCGCCAGCCTTCCTGGGCGGCCCGGATGAAGCCGTACACGAGCAGCACCATGCCCGCTGTGGCGGTCAGCGCTCCGGTGATGTCGAAGTGGCCGGGATGCCGCTCGGACTCGTGGATGAAGCGGGGCGTGGCGAGCGCGATGAGCAGTCCGATGGGGACGTTGACGAACAGCACCCACCGCCAGTTGAGGTACTCGACGAGGATTCCGCCGGCCAGCAGCCCGATCGCGCCGCCGCCCGCCGAGACCGCGGCGAAGACGCCGAAGGCCCGGTTGCGCTCGGGTCCTTCGCGGAAGGTCGTGCTGACCAGGGAAAGGGCGGTCGGTGACGCGATGGCGCCGCCTACGCCCTGGAGGGCGCGTGCGGCGAGGAGTTGGCCCTCGTTCTGGGCGAGCCCGCCGAGCAGCGAGGCGAGCACGAACAGCAGCACTCCGCAGATGAACATGCGGCGTCTGCCGAGGATGTCGCCGGTCCTGCCGCCGAGCAGCAGCAGCCCGCCGAAGGTGAGGGTGTACGCGTTGACCACCCAGGCCAGGCTGGTGGTGGAGAAGTCCAGGGAGCGCTGGATGTCCGGGAGCGCGATGTTCACGATGGTGATGTCGAGCACCACCATGAGCTGGCAGGACGCGATGACCAGCAGCGCCATGGCGTTTCCGCCCCCGCCGGCGTCCGGTGGGGTGGTCCGTGGTGCAGAACTCGCCTGCGGGTCGGTGCTCATGGTCTCCGTTCGACCGTACGCCCCCGCCGTGGCGGTCACCACTTGAGGACGTGGCATTCCCAGGCCTCCAGGGACACGAACAGACCGGAGTCGGCCAGTTCGCCTCCGTCACGGTCGTACACCGCGCCGGTGAGCAGGTCGGTCGCCCGGCACGCGCGGCCCCTCAGGTCGTCCCACGGCAGGGGCAGCCGTGCCCGGGCCGGGCGGTCGGAGTGGTTGACGACGACCAGGTGGCCGGCGTCGGCGTGCGTCCAGGTCCAGGCGAGGAGATGGCGGTGGGTGTCGTTGTCCGGCAGGCCCTCCGGTGTCACCGGCCGCCAGTCTCCCCGGCGCACGGCGGCAGCGGCGGGCAGCAGTCGGCCGTAGAAGTCCCGCAGGGGCTCGTCGACGGGCTCCTGCGGTCCGCGGCGCAGGAACACGGGGAGCCGCACCCGGCGGCCCTCGAACTGGCCCTCGTGCCAGAGCGTGGCGCCGGGCAGGGTCGCGACGACGACGGCCGCCGCGCGTCCCCGGTCGCCGGGCAGGGTGGCGGCGGCCCGCGGCTCGTCGTGGTTCTCCAGGAAACGGACGAGACCGCGCTGGTGAGCGAGGTCGGCGCCCAGGTGTGCGCGGACGGAGTGGGCGTCCTCGTGCAGCAGACGGTCGTAGAGGCGTTTGTCGTAGCAGTGGTCGAAGCCCTGCTCCTGGAGGGGCTGTTCGAGGTCCCAGTAGGTCTCGGCGACGAAGAGGAGGTCGGGGTGGCGGGCCCTTACGCGCGCGATGACGTACGGCCAGAAGTCCTCGGTGGGGGCGGTTCCCGCGCGGTCTCCCCAGGTCCTGCCGAAGATGTCGTTCATCAGCAGCATCGCCATGTCGACTCGCACGCCGTCGGACTGGTCGCCGATGGAGACGAGGGTGGCGACGGTCGCCTCTCGGAGTTTGTCGCTGAAGGCGTTCAGCTGCACGACGTCGGCCCAGGGCGGGAAGTACGGGTCCCGGCCGCGGGCGTAGATCCCCGCCCCGGCCTCGATGAAGTCGGCCGGGGCGCGGGCCAGGTCGTCGGCGGTGCCCCGGACCAGATGGTCGGGGGCCGAGGTGAGCCAGGGGTGGTCGGGAGCCACGTGGTTGGGGACGTGGTCGAGAAGCAACCGCACTCCCCGCGCCGCGAGTCGGGCGCGGGCGGCGGCCAGTCCGTCCGGTCCGCCGAGGGAGGCGTCCACGACGTAGTCGCGTACGCAGTACGGCGATCCGGCGATGTCCGCCTCGGTCACGTCGGGCAGGGCCTCGCGGAAGGAGGCCATGAGCCCTTCGTCGTGCAGGGCGATCTCCACTCCGGCCGGGCTGCGTTCCCACACGCCCATGAGCCACACGGTGTCGACGCCGGGCGGCGCGACACCGTCCCAGACCTCGCCGGGCACGTCGCCGAGGGTGACGGGACGGCCGTAGCGGCGGCTCAACTCGCCCAGCCAGACAAGGGTGTTGATCTCGTGGATCACTGTCATGACAAGGGCTCCTCCCTGTCACCGGCCGCCCGCGAGGACTCCCCGCGGGCGATCGCGCCGGCTCAGGCGATCTCGACCAGCAGGTCACCGCCCTCCACCTGCTGGATCTTGTTGATGGCGAGGCGGGAGACCCGTCCGGCCTTCGCGGCGGTGATCGAGGCCTCCATCTTCATGGCCTCGATGGTGGCGACGGTCGCTCCGGCGGCGACCTCGTCGCCCTCGTTCACGCCGAGCGTGACCACTCCGGCGAACGGGGCGGCGACATGGCCGGTGTTGGAACGGTCGGCCTTCTCCGTGGTCGGGATGTCCGAGGAGACGGCGGCATCGCGGATCTGGATGGGCCGCAACTGCCCGTTGAGCGTGGACATCACCGTGCGCATGCCCCGCTCGTCGGCCTCGCCGATCGCCTCCAGCGCGATGAGGAGGCGCACACCGGGCTCCAGGTCGACGGCGTACTCCTTGCCCGGACGCAGGCCGTAGAAGAAGTCCTTGCTGTCCAGGAGGCTGGTGTCGCCGTAGGTCTGACGGTGGGTCTCGTACTCGCGGGTCGGGCCGGGGAACAGGAGCCGGTTGAGGGTCGAGCGGCGGTCCTTCTCCAGGCCGGTGCGGTCCTCGGCGTTCAGTTCCTGGACGGGCTTGGCTTCGGCGCGGCCCTGCAACGCCTTGGTGCGGAAGGGCTCGGGCCAGCCGCCGGGCGGGGTGCCGAGTTCGCCGCGCAGGAAGCCGATCACCGAGTCGGGGATGTCGAAGCGGTCCGGGGTCTCCTCGAACTCCTTGGGGGTCACCCCGGCGCCGACCAGGTGCAGGGCGAGGTCGCCGACCACCTTGGAGGACGGGGTGACCTTGACCAGGTGGCCGAGGATGTTGTCCGCGGCGGCGTACATCGCCTCGATGTCCTCGAAGCGGTCGCCGAGGCCCAGCGCGACGGCCTGGGTGCGCAGGTTGGAGAGCTGGCCGCCGGGGATCTCGTGGTCGTAGACGCGCCCGGTCGGGGAGGCGAGGCCCGCCTCGAAGGGGGCGTAGATCTTGCGGACGCTCTCCCAGTACGGCTCCAGGTCGCCGACGGCCCGCAGGTCCAGCCCCGTCGGCCGGTCGGAGTGGTCGGTCGCGGCGACGATCGCGGAGAGCGAGGGCTGCGAGGTCGTACCTGCCATGGAGGCCACGGCCCCGTCCACGGCGTCCGCGCCCGCCTGGATCGCGGCCAGGTAGGTGGCGAGCTGGCCGCCCGAGGTGTCGTGGGTGTGGATGTGGACCGGCAGCTCGAACTCGCGGCGCAGGGCCGAGACGAGCTTGGCCGCGGCGGGGGCGCGCAGCAGGCCCGCCATGTCCTTGACGGCCAGGACGTGGGCGCCCGCCTCCACGATCTGCTCGGCGAGGCGCAGGTAGTAGTCGAGGGTGTAGAGGCGCTCGTTCGGGTCGGACAGGTCCGAGGTGTAGCACAGGGCCACCTCGGCGATCGAGGTGCCGGTGGCGCGTACGGCCTCGATGGCGGGGCGCATCTGGCTGACGTCGTTGAGGGCGTCGAAGATGCGGAAGATGTCGATGCCGGTCTCGGCGGCCTCCTGCACGAAGGCGTCGGTCACCTCGGTCGGGTACGGGGTGTAGCCGACGGTGTTGCGGCCGCGCAGCAGCATCTGGAGGCAGATGTTGGGCACGGCCTCGCGCAGGGCGGCGAGCCGCTCCCAGGGGTCCTCGGCGAGGAAGCGCAGGGCGACGTCGTAGGTGGCGCCGCCCCAGCACTCCAGGGAGAGCAGCTCGGGCAGGGTGCGGGCGACCGTGGGGGCGACCGCGAGCATGTCCTTGGTCCGTACGCGCGTCGCCAGCAGCGACTGGTGGGCGTCGCGGAAGGTGGTGTCGGTGACGCCGATGGTCGGCGACTCGCGCAGCCAGCGGGCGAAGCCCTCGGGGCCCAGCTCGGTGAGCTTCTGCTTGGAGCCCGCGGGCGGCTCGATCTCGGGGGTGCTGGGGAGCTTCGAGGCCGGGTCGATCAGGTCGGGCCGCTCGCCGTGCGGCTTGTTCACCGTCACGTCGGCCAGGTAGGTCAGCAACTTCGTGCCGCGGTCCGCGGAGTGACGGGCCGTCAGCAGGTGCGGGCGCTGCTCGATGAACGACGTGGTGACGTTGCCCGCCTGGAAGTCCGGGTCGTCCAACACCGCTTGCAGGAACGGGATGTTGGTGGCCACACCGCGGATGCGGAACTCGGCGACGGCACGCCGGGCCCGGTTGACCGCGGTCGTGAAGTCCCGGCCGCGGCAGCTGAGTTTGACCAGCATCGAGTCGAAGTGGGCGCTGATCTCCGTACCGGCGTGGGTGGTGCCGCCGTCGAGGCGGATACCGGAGCCGCCGGGCGAGCGGTAGGCGCTGATGCGGCCGGTGTCCGGGCGGAAGCCGTTGGCGGGGTCCTCGGTGGTGATACGGCACTGGAGGGCCGCGCCGTGCAGCTGGACCGCCTCCTGGGAGAGACCGAGGTCGGCGAGGGTCGCGCCCGCCGCGATCCTCAGCTGGGCCTGGACGAGGTCGACGTCGGTGACCTCCTCGGTGACCGTGTGCTCGACCTGGATGCGCGGGTTCATCTCGATGAAGACGTGGTTGCCCTCGCGGTCGAGGAGGAACTCGACGGTGCCCGCGTTGCGGTAGCCGATCTCGCGGGCGAAGCGGACGGCGTCGGCGCAGATCCGGTCGCGCAGGTCCGGGTCGAGATTGGGCGCGGGGGCCAGCTCGATGACCTTCTGGTGGCGGCGCTGAACCGAGCAGTCGCGTTCGTACAAATGGATGACGTTGCCCTGCCCGTCGGCGAGGATCTGCACCTCGATGTGGCGGGGCTCGACGACGGCCTTCTCCAGGAAGACGGTCGAGTCGCCGAAGGCCGAGGCCGCCTCGCGCGCGGCCGCCTCGATGGACTCGCGCAGCTGGGCGGGGTCCTCGACCCGGCGCATACCGCGTCCGCCACCGCCGGCGACGGCCTTCACGAAGATCGGGAAGCCGACGTCCTCGGCCGCCCTGACCAGCTCGTCCACGTCGCTGGAGGGCGCCGAGGAGCCCAGCACCGGAACCCCGGCGGCGCGGGCGGCGGCGACCGCGCGGGCCTTGTTGCCGGTCAGTTCGAGGATGTCGGCGCTGGGGCCGACGAAGGTGATGCCCGCTTCCTCGCAGGCCCGCGCGAGCTCGGGGTTCTCGGAGAGGAAGCCGTAGCCGGGGTAGACGGCGTCGGCGCCTGCCTGGCGGGCGGCGCGGATGATCTCGTCGACGGAGAGGTAGGCCCGCACCGGATGGCCCGGTTCGCCGATCTCGTAGGCCTCGTCGGCTTTGAGTCGGTGCAGTGAGTTGCGGTCCTCGTGCGGGAAGACGGCGACCGTCCTCGCTCCCACCTCGAATCCCGCGCGAAACGCGCGGATCGCGATCTCACCACGGTTGGCGACCAGTACCTTGCGGAGCATTCCCGTTCCCTTCGGCCTGCCGGTGACGCACCCATGTTCTCGGCAAAGGCGACCGGTGGCCATGAGAGTCAGGTCACGTGTCGCGGACGGTTTGGGGGTGATTCGCGCAGGTACGGCGCTGGCCGCTCCGGGCGATCACTTCACGGTTCCGGTGAAGGGGGTCACCGGCCGCTCCAGGCGCTCCCCGTCCACGGTGATGTCGACGGCCTCGTTGAAGAAGGCGAGAAGTCCCTTGACGGCGCCCACGGCGGGGAGCGGGTCGGGGTAGCTCCAGACGATGTTTGCGTGGCCGCCCGTGGACCAGTACTCGGCGGTGCCCTTGTAGGGGCAGCCGGTGTGGTGGTCGGTGGCTTCGAGGAGGTCGAGGCGGACGTCCTGGCGGGGGATGTAGTACCGGGTGGGCAGGCCGGTCTCGAAGAGCAGGACGGGGCGGCGGGTGTCGGCGACCACCGTCCCGTCGATCTCGACCCGGACATGGCGGCTGCTGGGCATGGCGTCGACGCGTTTGTGCGGGTCCCGGGGGTGGATGAAGATCTCTTCCTCCTCCTCGTACCAGTGGTCGAGGCCGGTGCCCCGGCGCCGGAACCAGGCGAAGGCGATGTGGTCGGCGAGGTCGGGGGCCGGGAAGGTCCAGGCGGCGTTCTCGACGAGTTCGCCGTCGACCTTGAGGTCGTAGAAGACCTGTGAACCGGTGTGGGTGCCGGTGGCCGGGTTCTTCGCGGGGCGCAGCAGGTCCTCGCGGACGTCGGCACGCGGGAAGGCGTAGACCGGCACGGGTACGTCGGGCTCCCAGACGAGGACGGGGTGCCGGCTGTCGACGACGGTGACCTCTCCCTTGCGGCCGCGCACCCAGCGTTCGCTGGGCTCCCACAGCAGGCCCTCCGGGGTGGTCCGTACGTCTCGTGCGGTGGGGAACGTGGTCATGGGCGGTTCTCCCTTCACCTCTTCAGGAAGTCTGTCAGTCCCGTCAGGAGCCGGTCGACGTCCTGTAGGTCGTTGTAGGGGGCGAGGCCGACGCGCAGGCCGCCGGTGTCGCCGAGGCCGAGGTGGCGGGAGGCCTCGACGGCGTAGAAGGAGCCGGCGGGGGCCTGGACGCCGCGCTCGGCGAGGAAGGCGTACGCGTCGGCCGTGCTGTGGTGGTCGAAGGTCAGCAGGACAGTCGGGGTGCGGTCGGCGGCCCTGGAGTGGACGGTGATGCCGTCGAGCGCGGCCAGCCCCTTGTCGATCCGGTCGCGCAGGATGTGTTCGTGGGCTTCGAGGGCGGCGAAGGCGGCGGCCAGGCGCTCCCTCCGGCTGCCGGTGGCGTCGGGGTCCAGCCGCTCGGCGAGGAAGTCGACCGCCGCGGCGGTGCCGGCGAGGAACTCGTAGGGCAGTGTGCCCAGTTCGAAGCGTTCCGGGACGGTGTCGGTGGAGGGCAGGAGCTTGTCCGGGCGCAGGGTCTCCAGCAACTCCGGGCGGGCGGCGAGGACTCCGTGGTGCGGGCCGAGGAACTTGTACGGCGAGCAGACGAAGAAGTCTGCGCCGAGCTGCTCCAGGTCCACGAGGGAGTGGGCGGTGTGGTGGACGCCGTCGACGTGGACGAGTGCGCCGACCTCGTGGGCCGCCTCGGCGATCGCGGGGATGTCGGGGCGGGTGCCGATCAGGTTGGAGGCGGCGGTGACGGCGACGAGCCGGGTGCGCCCGGACAGTACGGCCCGGATCGCGTCGACCGTCAACTCCCCGGTCTTCGGGTCGAATTCGGCCCACCGCACCGTGACACCGGCCTGTTCGGCGGCCTGGACCCAGGGCCGGATGTTGGCGTCGTGGTCGAGGCGGGTGACGACCACCTCGTCGCCGGGCGACCAGGTCCTGGCGAGGGTGCGCGAGAAATCGTAGGTGAGCTGGGTGGCGCTGCGGCCGAAGACGATCCCCGCCGGGTCCGCCCCGAGCAGGTCGGCCATGGCTCGGCGGGCCCCGGTGACGATCCGCTCGGCGTTGCGCTCCCCCAGCGTGATCCGTCCCCGGTTCGACAGGGGTTGTGCCAGGGCGTCGGCGATGGCCCGGATGACCGGCTCGGGGGTCTGGGTACCGCCGGGACCGTCGAAGTGGGCGATACCGGCGGCGAGAGCCGGGAAGTGGGAGCGGAGGGCGGCGATGTCATACGTCACGTGAAGCTCCTCGATCCGACCGACTGCGGTGCCCCCAGCGTGTCACGCCACGCGCGGGCTCTCGCGGCGGGCGACGGGGTTCGCGGCCATCCGCGAGGTTGGGGCGTCCCGAGTGCCGATCGGGTGGACGGTCCGGTCCGGAAACTCAGCCCGTCACCCCACCCGCAGACTCTCCCGGTGAGCCCGGTTCACGGCCATCAGCCCGTCCAGAGCGTCCCTGGTGCGGATCAGGTCCGCGATGTGTTCGGAGAGTCGGTCGCGCTCCTCCGCCATTCTCTCCAGCGCGGCGTCGGAGGTCTCCGCGCTGGGTGACTCGACGCACGGGAGGAGTTCGGCGATCGTGCGGCTGGAGAGTCCGGCCGCGTACATCCGCTGGAGGAAGAGCACGCGCTCCACCGCGGCCTCCGTGTAGTGCCGCTGGCCGCTCGGGCTGCGCGCACTGACGAGCAGGCCCTGCTCCTCGTAGTAGCGCAAGGCGCGGACGCTGACCCCGGCCCGTGCAGACAGTTCCCCGATGCGCACGTGTTTCTCCCTCGCGGACTTGACCCTCACGTCGACGTCAGGTTTTAGCGTAACCGGGTGCCCGGGACACGGGCACGGCACATTACGAAGGAGATGTGACGTGACGACGCTTTTCACCGGTTTCCAGCTGGGCGGACTGCGGCTGCCCAACCGGGTGGTCATGGCCCCGATGAGCCGGGTGCGGGCCGCCGAGGGCGGTCTGGCGACGCCGTCGATGGCGCGCTACTACGCGCAGCGGGCAACGGCCGGCCTGATCGTCAGCGAGGGGGTGCAGCCGAGCCTGATCGGTCAGTCCAATCCGGGCACGCCCGGGCTGCACACCGACGAGCAGGTGGCCTCTTGGCGCCAGGTGACCGAGGCCGTGCACACCAACGGGGGCCGGATCTTCGCCCAGATCATGCACGGCGGCCGGGTCTCGCACCCGGACACCAACGGCCTGCGGCCCGTCGGGCCCTCCGAAGTCCGGGCCACCGGCGAGGTGTTCACCCCCACGGGACCCCAGCCCGCACCGGTACCGCGGGCGCTCGAGACGGCAGAAGTGCCCGAGCACGCCGCGTCGTACGCCGAGGCCGCCCGCCGCGCCGTCGACGCCGGGTTCGACGGGGTGGAACTGCACGGCGCCAACGGCTACTTGATCTCCCAGTTCCTCTCCTCCAACGCCAACCTGCGCACGGACCGTTACGGCGGCTCGGTGGCCGGCCGGATCCGGTTCGCCGTCGAGGCGGCCGCCGCGACCGTGGACGCCGTGGGCGCGGACCGGACCGGTATCCGTCTCTCCCCGGGCGGCACCTTCTGGGGAGTCGAGGAGACCGAGGTCGAGGAGCTGTACACCGAGCTGCTGAGCGAGCTGTCCCGTCTCGGACTGGCCTACGTCCATCTGGAGGCCACAGCTCCCGAGGAGACGCTCCTGCACCTGCGGCGGGTCTGGCCCGGTGCCCTCGTCATGAACCCCGTGCTGCCGATGGGCGCCAAGCAGACCGGCCGCGCCGAGGCCGACCACTGGCTCGGCCTCGGTGCCGATCTCATCAGCTTCGGCCGCGCCTTCATCGCCAACCCGGACCTGGTCGAGCGACTGCGCACCGACCTGCCGATCGCCCCCGCCGACGAGGCCACCTACTTCCAGGGCGGCGACAACGGCTACCTCACTTATCCCGCATACCAGTACACGGCATGACGTCCGGACGGCGAGGACACCACGAAAGGGTAACGGGGGCCAACCGGAGGCGGTGCCGGGTGGTCTAGCCCGGTATGAAGATCTCTTTCCTGCTCCACAACGCCTACGCGATCGGAGGCACCATCACCACCACGTTCAACCTGGCCCAGGCACTGGCCGAACGACACGAGGTGGAGATCGTCTCCGTACTGCGGCACCGGGAACTGCCCAACTTCGTGCTGGATCCCCGGGTTTCGCTGCGGCCGCTGGTGGATCTGAGGCAGGAGAAGGAACACCCGTCGCATCGGAGACCGGCGCGGGTGTTCCCGCGCTCGGAGTACCGGTACGGGCAGTACAGCGAACTGACCGACCAGCGCATATCCGAGGCCCTCGCCACCATCGACGCGGACGCGGTGATCGGCACCCGTCCCGGGCTGAACGTGCACCTCGCCGGCCAGGCGCCACCCCATGTCGCCCGGATCGGCCAGGAGCACCTCACCCTGGACAACCACTCGCCCCGGCTGCGCACCGCGCTGCGCCGGGCCTACCGCGGGCTCGACGTCCTCACCACGGTCACCGAGGCGGACGCGGCCGCCTACCGGCGCCGGATGCGGCTGCCCGGCGTACGGGTCGAGGCACTTCCCAACAGCGTGCCGGATCCGGTACTTCCGGCCGCGGACGGCTCCGGCAAGGTGGTCGTCGCGGCCGGACGGCTGGTCGCGTTGAAGCGGTACGACCTTCTCGTGGAGGCGTTCGCCGCGGTCGCCGCCGAGCATCCGGACTGGCAGCTGCGCATCTACGGCAAGGGCGACGAACACGACCGGCTGCGGCGGCTCATCACCGACCTCGGCCTGTGGAACAACGTCTTCCTGATGGGTGCCGCGGCCCCGATGGAGGCGGAGTGGGTCAAGGGCTCGATCGGGGCGGCGACCTCCGATTTCGAGCCCTTCGGCATGACCATCGTCGAGGCGATGCGCTGCGGGCTGCCCGTGGTGAGCACCGACTGTCCGCACGGGCCCGCGGAGATCATCGCGGACGGGGTCGACGGCCGGCTGGTGCCGGTGGGAGACCGGGACGCGCTGGCCGGCGCCCTGCTGGAGCTGGTCGGGGACGACGAACGGCGCCGCCGTATGGGCAGGGCGGCGCTGGAGAACGCGCGGCGGTTCGCTCCCGGTCCCGTCGTCGAGCAGGCCGAGCGGCTCATCACCGAGGCGGTCTCGGCGCGGAGGGCGGGTCGGCGGGTCGTGCGGCAGCGCCAGGGCGGAGCTCTGACCGCCCGGGGTTCGGCCGCCAGGGACACCGCGCTGATCGCGGCGAGCGGCGCGCTGCGCCTCGTACGGAAGGGGCGGTCATGACCACGCCACGTGTTGGATGCGCCGTCGACTCGGAGGGCCGGATCACCTTCGCGCTGGCGGCGGGCCCGGGGCATGAGTTGCTGCTGCGGCTGCGCCCCAAGAAGGGGCAGCCCGAAGAGACCCTGCACGTCCTCGACCTGGACCCGGTCGGCGAAGGGCGCACGCAGGCCGTGTTGGGCCCGGATCCCGTGCTCGCGGAGGGGCGGTGGGACGTGTATCTGCTGGACGGGTCCGAGCGCACGCGTCTGCGTCCGGGCCCGCGCGACCTGCGGGCCCTGATCGACGGGCACCTGCGGGAGCGGCGCGGGCCGCTGGCCGTGCGGGTCCCCTATGTCACCGAGGACGGCTACCTCGCGGTCCGGACCTGGCTGCGGCCCGCGCACGCGGAGGTCGGCCGTGTCGACGTCAGCGGCGGGACGCTGAAGATCACGGCCCGGCTGCACGGTGCCTCGCTGCCGGACGGAGCCGAGGTGCTGCTGCGGCCGCGGCAGGGGGAAGCGACCGTGCGCTCGCTTCGGCCACTGGTCGCGGAGGACAGCCGGAGCTTCTCGTTCACGGTCGCCGACGAGACCCTGGACCCCGGTATCTGGGACCTGTTCGTACGACCCGCTCCCGGCGCCCCGATGATCCGGGTCGCCCGTCTCCTGGACGACGTGGCGGACCGCAAGCGGGTCTTCGTCTACCCCGGCGCCACGGCCGGGAAGATCGTCGTGCGGCCCTACTACACGGTCGACAACGACCTGTCCCTGGAGGTGAAGCAGGCCGGCTGAGCGTCGCTCGGATCAGCCCCACCGCACGTGCAGTGTGGGCGGCTTGCGGAAGACCAGGCCGTGCGGGGCGGTCGAGTGGTCCGGGTCGAGGCGGAGGCCCGGGAGGCGGTCGAGCAGCTGCCGCAGGGCGATGCGGGTCTCCAGGCGGGCCAGGTGGGCGGCGAGGCAGTAGTGGGGGCCGTGGGCGAAGGCCAGTTGGAGGCGGGAGTTCGCGCGGCGCACGTCGAAGCGGTCGGGGTCGGGGAAGACGGCGGGGTCCCGGTTGGCGCCCGTGAGGGAGACGGTGACAAGGTCGCCCTGGTGGATCGTGGCCGGTCCGAGGGCGATGTCACGGGTGGCGTACCGGTCCACGACGGCCGCGCCGGGTTCGAGGCGCAGCGACTCCTCGATCGCCCCGTCCAGCAGCGTGAAGTCGGCCTGGACTAGGGCGAGTTGGTCGGGGTGCCGGAGGAGGTGCAGCAGCGCGTTGGTGATCATCGCCTCGGTGGTCTCTATGCCGCCGAACATCAGCACCGCGGCGTTGGAGGCCACTTCCGGCAGCGCCAGCCGGCCGGCGGCGGAGATCAGCAGCGAGGAGCCGGCCCCTTCCGCGACCGTGGCCTCGACCGCCTGCCGCAGTTGTGTGTACGCCTGCGGGCCCGCGGGTCCTGCGGCACGGCCCTCCGTGAGGTCCGAGACCGACCGCACGATGGCGTCGTACCAGGAGAGCACCGTGTCCGTGCCGGCGCCCACCAGCCCGAGTGCCTCGGTGACGACGGCGACGGCGAGCGGCCCGGCGAAGGCTCGGCGCAGTTCGGCGGCGCCCGCCGGCTCCAGTGCGGTGACGAGCCGGTCGGTCTCCCGCTCGATGAACTCGGCGAACCCGTCCCGTACTTCACGCGGGCGGAAGGGCGCGGTGAACGGCTCGCGGTGGCGGGTGTGTTCGTCGCCGTCCAGGGAGAGCATGCTCGCGCCGACGACCTGCGCGGTCGAGAAGCGGGGGTCGTCGACGGTGAAGGTCTCGGCGTCCCGCATCACGTCGAGCGCGAGGTCGCGGCGGGTCACCAGCCAGCCGTTCAGTTCGGGCAGCCAGGACACGGGTTCGTGGGCCCGCAGCCGGGCCAGCCGCGGGTGCGGGTCACCGGCGAGTTCTGCCAGCGTGGTGGCGGCGCCGAGCGGGAATGCGATCACGTCCCAGGCTAACCCGCCGGAAAACCCGTGGCGGAGGCGCGGGGAGCGGCTTACGCTGCTCCGCGATGACGACTCACACTTCTCAACGATCGGGGGTCCCGTCCGCGCAAGGTGAGTGCTGATGCTCACTTCGACCGCGAACGAGGACATCCGTACGTCCTTCTGGCCGCGCGTGCGCGAGTTCGCCGTGCCGGCCTCCATGATCGAGACCGCGACCGCCCGCCGCCTCGCCGGGGACTGGGCGGGGGCGTGTGCCGCCGCGGGCTTCGACATCGATCTCAACCTCCGTGCGGTGACCCGCGATCACGGCCGGGAACTGGTGTCCAGGGTCCGGTCCGATCTCCGCGCCCTCGCTCCCGACCTGCTGCGCTGGCACCTGCCGAGGATCGCTCCGGACGGTCTGCTGCGGCCCGGGCTGACCCTGGCCCTGGCGCGGTACGAGGCCGTCGAGGGCACCGTGCATCTCGTGGCCCGGACCGCGCCCACCTGGGCGGATGCCGGGCAGCGGATCAGCCTCGCGCTGTGGTCCCGGTCCACGGCCGACGCCGTACGGCATCCGCATCCGCACCCGCGTCCGAACCGGCGGTTCCGGCTGGATCTGCACCGGCACCTGTGGGATGCGGGCAGGGTCGGGGAGCTGCCGGGGCGGTCGGGGGCGGGCGAGCCGTCGCTTCCGTCGGCGGCCGGGCAACTTTCCTCCAGTGAGGCTGAGTTGGAGGTACCGCCCGGTTGTGCCGTCGACCGTTGGGCGGCCGAGGCGCGGATACTGCTCGCGGCCGAAGGACGCTCCGGCGGTGGTGTGTCGGTGCGGTTCGGCGGACGGCACCGGCTGGTGCTGGAGCTCGCCGCGGACGACGACCTGCTACGGCCCGTACCGACCCCCTCGGCCGCTGTCGTCTCCGCGCTCCCCGTCCTGCCCGACGCGGCGACCTGGGTGCTGCCGGACCTCCAGCTGCTGCGCGCGGGTGCGATCGACGCGGATCGGCTGCACCCCCTGGTCGCCGCCGCGTTGGCACCGGGCCGCGCGGGCACCGGACCGCCCCGCGCTCCCGACCGGCCCGGGCGCCCGCGCCTCGTGGAGTGCCGGGGAGCCCGCCACCGGATCGGCCTGGTCGACGGGGTGCTGGCCCCGCTCGACCACGATCCCGACGAGCTCCGGCGCGAAGAGCTGCTGGTCGCGTTGACCGGCACCCCGCTCCCCTGCCTCCAGGCGATCGACGAGGCACACCGCCGACCGCACTGCCTGGACGGCGTCCGCGAACGTCTCGTGCACGGTGACACCGCCGGCGCCCTGGCCGTCGTGGAAGGACTCCTCGGGCCCGAGGCGCTGCTGCGCACCGGCCCCCTCCGGGACGAACTGGAGGCGGCCGCGCTGCGGCGCGTCACCTACGGCCTGTTCAGGGCTGGCCTGACGGGACCCGGGCCCGCCCGGTACCGCCCGCGTCCGAGCGGTCGTGACTCCCGCAACCGGCGTACCCGTCCGCGTCACGCGAACTGAATCCTCCTCCGGGAAATCCGGGAGACCGGTCTCCTTCTTCCTGCCACTCCTAGCCCACAGGTGATGCCTCATGCCCATGACCGCCCCTGCCCCCGCCCCCGCCTCCCAACTCGACATCGCCACCGACCTGTTGGCCCTCCTGCGCGACTCCACCACCGAACCGCGCCCCGACTCCCAGCTGGAGGCCCTCACCCTGGCCGTGGCCGCCGATCTGCCGGTCCTGCTGTGGGGAGAGCCCGGCATCGGCAAGACCGCGGCCCTGACCCAGCTCGCCGCGGCCCTGGACCTGCCGCTGACCACAGTCATCGCCAGCGTGCACGAGCCGTCCGACTTCTCGGGCCTGCCCGTGGTGGGGGACGATCCCGCCACCCAGGGCGTGCCGATGGCCCCGCCGGACTGGGCGGTCCGGCTGGTGCGGGCCGGGCGGGGGCTGCTGTTCCTGGACGAGTTGTCCACCGCACCGCCCGCCGTCCAGGCCGCGCTGCTCCGGCTCGTCCTGGAGCGGCGGATCGGCGCGCTCCAACTGCCGCCCGGGGTACGGATCGTGGCCGCCGCCAACCCCCGGTCCTCGGCGGCCGACGGCTGGGAGCTGAGCCCGCCGCTGGCCAACCGGTTCGTCCATCTCCAGTGGACCCACGACCACGAAGTCGTCGTACGCGGACTCGGTGGGACCTGGCCGCGGGCCACGCTGCCGCGGCTCGATCCGCTGAAGCTGCCTCAGGCCGTGGACTTCGCCCGCCGCGCGGTGTGCGGGCTGCTCGCCGCGCGGCCCACGCTCGTGCACCGGCTGCCCACCAACGAGACCCGCCGGGGCGGCCCCTGGCCCTCGCCCCGCAGCTGGGACATGACGCTGGCCCTGGTCGCCTTCGCGACCGCGGCCGGCTCCGCGCGGGACGTGCTGTCGCTGCTGGTCCGGGGCACGGTGGGCGACGGTCCGGGACTTGAGCTGCTGGCGAGCCTGGACCGGCTGGACCTCCCGGACCCGGAGGACGTGCTCGCCGATCCCGCGGGGGCCGTCCTGCCCGAGCGGGGAGACCTGCGGCAGGCCGTGCTCGACGGTGTCGTGGCGGCCGTACGCGCCCGTCCGGACCGGGCCCGCTGGGACGCGGCCTGGGCGGTGCTGGTGCGGGCGCTGGAGACCGGGGCCCCGGACCTGGTGGTCGTGCCCGCGACCACGCTCGCCTCGCTGCGGCAGCAGGACTGGGACGTACCTGCGGCGATCGACAGGCTCGCCGGGACGGTGGCGCTGTCTCAGCGGGCTGACCGGGCCGCGGTCGCCGCCAAGGCCCGCCGATGAGCACGCCGATGAGCACGAACACCCCCGGGGAGGGGGGACACCTGGACCGCGACAAGCTCTTCGCCGCCCGTCTGCACGCCGCCCGGGCCCGCCCGTACCTCGCCACCGCGCTGTTCGCGCTGCACACCGTCGAGTCGAAGCGGGTCCCGACGATGGCCGTCGACCGGCACTGGCGGTGCTACGTCTCCCCGGCGTTCGTGGACCGGATGCCGGTGGAGGAGCTGGCGGGCGTGTTGGTGCACGAGGTCTCCCACCTGCTGCGCGACCACCACGGGCGCGGTGACCGGGTGGCCCGGGAGCGCGGGCTGACCGGGGTCGGGGACCGGCTGCGGATGAACATCGCCGCGGACTGCGAGATCAACGACGACGTGTACGGCGACGGACTGGTCCAGCCCGAAGGCGCCGTCCGGCCCGAGCGGTTGAGGCTTCCCGCGGGACGGCTGATGGAGGAGTACCTGAGCGGAATCAGCCTCGGTCCGCTCACCCTCGACCTGTCCTGGCTGGACTGCGGCAGCGGTGCCGACGGCCTGGAGCGCGAGTGGGACCTGGGCCCCGACGGGGCGGACGGGCTGAGCGAGCAGGAGCGGGACGCGGTCCGCTTCCAGGTGGCGCAGGGCATCAAGGCACGTCCCGGGAGCACCCCGCAGGGCTGGCAGCGGTGGGCGGAGGAGGCGTTCCATCCACCGCAGCCGTGGCGGGACCTGCTGGGCGCGGCACTCCGTTCGGCGGTCGCCGGCTCCGGCGCGGGCGACGACTACAGCTACGGGCGCCCGTCGCGGCGCTCGGCGGGGGTCCCCGGCGCGGTACTGCCGAGTCTGCGGCGCCGGCCCCCGCGGGTCTGCGTGATCATCGACACCTCCGGCTCGGTCAGCGACACCGAACTGGGCAGCGCCCTGCTGGAGGTCACCGCGATCTCCCGTGCCGTGGGCGGCCGCCGCGACCTGGTCAGCGTGCTCTCGTGCGACGCGGCGGCCGGGGTCGTACATCCGCTGTGCCGGTCCGAGGGCATCCCGCTGGTCGGCGGCGGGGGCACCGATCTGCGCGACGGCTTCGAGAAGGCGCTGCGCTCGCGCCCCCGGCCGGACGTCGTCGTGGCCCTGACCGACGGCCAGACGCCGTGGCCGAGCGCGCGGCCTTCATGCCGTACCGTCATCGGTCTGTTCCCCCGTCCGGGGAGGAGCGGGGCACGACGCGAGAACAATCCCGAGTACGTGCCGGACTCACCGCCCGCCTGGGCCCGGGTGGTGGAGATCGGCTCGGCGTCCGAAGTCCGGTGACCCATGACGGGTGCCCGCGGGGTGGACGTGGAGGTGGTCTGCCACGAGATCATGGGGACAGGCGGACCGGAGCACATCGCGGGCCCGGGTGGGAGGAGCGCCATGACCAATGTCGACGTGCACCAGCATCTGTGGAGTCCGTCGCTCGTGACGGCCTTGAGGGCGCGGCGCGAGCCGCCGTACCTCGACGGTTGGAGGCTGCATCTGGACGGTGAGCCGCCCTACGACCTCCGGCCCGCCGACCACGACGTGGCCCTGCGCGCGGAACTCGCCGCCAGTGACGGCCTCGGCCTCGCGCTCGTCTCCCTCTCGGCGCCGATCGGCGTGGAGTGGCTGCCCGCGGCGGAGGCACGGCCGCTGCTGGACGCCTATCACGAGGGCGCGGCCGCGCTGCCGCAGCCGTTCGGGGCGTGGGCCGCCGCGTGTGTGCGGGACATCGACGCCGGGGCGACGGCCGATCACCTCGACCAGGGCTTCGTCGGCCTCCAGCTGCCCGCGAACGCCCTGGTGGACGCGGCCGGTTACGGCCGGTGCGCCCCCTTGCTCGATCTGCTCGAGGAGCGCGACCTCCCGCTGTTCGTCCACCCCGGGCCCGCGGCCGGTGGCTCGGAGGGGCCCGGCTGGTGGCCCGCGATGGTCCCCTACGTCCAGCAGATGCACGCCGCCTGGTTCGCCTTCCGCGCCTACGGCCGCCCCCGCCACCCACGGCTGCGGGTCTGCTTCGCCCTGCTGGCCGGGCTCGCGCCGCTACACGGGGAGCGGTTCGCCGCGCGCGGGGGCGACGGCACAGGGCCGGACCCGTCGGTCTTCGTCGAGACGTCCTCGTACGGGCCTCGTGCGGTCGAGTCCGTCGTACGTGCTCTGGGCGTGGACGCCGTGGTCCAGGGCTCGGACCGGCCCTACGCGGAGCCGCCGCAGCACCCCGGCCACGGGCTCGGCGGGGCGGCGGCCTACGCCTTCCGCATCGCCAACCCGCGGCGGCTGCTCACCGGGAAGGAATGACGGGGCGCGCTCTGCCCCCCTCCTGCCCGTACGTCACGACGATCTCGTTCGTCCTCTACGCCGGCCGCGCGGCGACCGGCAGACACCGCGCACGGTTCCGGCGCCCGCCCGAGCCCCGTTCTATCCGTGCCGCTCCCGTACGGCCCGCGGCGAGGCCCCCAGCTCCTTGCGGCAGGTCTTGTTGAAGGCCTGGAGGTCGGGGATGCCGACGGTCGCCGCGATCGCCGGGATGGCCAGCGTGGAGGCGATGAGCAGGTGCCGGGCGCGTTCCATGCGGCGGCGCCGGATGTAGGCGACCACGGTGTGTCCGGTGTCCTCGCGGAACAGCCGGGTCAGATGGGTGTGCGAGACCCCGGCGGCACGGGCGATACCGGGCACGGTCAGGGGACCGGCCAGATGCTCCTCGATGTGGGCGATGGCCGTCCGCAGCGCGGGGTGCCGGGCGCGGTCCTCGCCGGCGCCTGCCAGGCCGGTCGTGCGCCACAGCACCGTCCACAGTTCCGCGGAGGCCCGGGCCGGGGACTGCGCGGTCGCCGCGACCGTCTGCCGCAGCAGCCCGGTCAGCACCGCCGCGTCCACGCCGGCGTCCTGCATCACCGCAACCCGGCGCCGCTCGCCGTCGCCCGGCAGCCTGAAGTGGGCGTACAGGTGCTCGCAGCGCGTGGCGTCGTAGTGGAAGTGGACCTCGGTGTCGGGCGGGACGAGGCTCACGTGTCCCGGGCGGATCGGGTGCCGGGAGCCGCCGAACTCCAGGGCGCCCGAGTAGCCGTAGAGATGCAGCTGCCACAGGCGCGGGAGTCGGAACACGTCGTGCGGGCCCGCGGAGCCGTGGACGCCGACGCCCGCGTTCTCCACGTGGGGCGGCAGGTCGAGAGCCAGGTCGACGTGACGGGTCATGGTGGAAAATTACCAGTGGTCGTCGATTACAGCCCACGACCGCGGGGCTCGTTGTTCCTACGGTTGCCGTATGTCAACCACACGACAGCTGCTGAACTCCGCCCAGGTGGCGCGGTTCGTGGCCCACGGCTTCCTGCGCCTGGACGGCATCGTGCCCCCGGAGATGAACGAGGAGGCACTCGGGGTCTTCGCCGCCGGGCTGCCCTCCGTGCCGTACGGCACTCCCGTGCCGAAGGCGTTCCCCGAGGGTTCCTTCTCCCGCCGGCTCGTCGAACTGCCCGCGGTCGCGGGGGCGTTGGAGAGTCTGGTGGGCCCTGATCCGACCGTCGACCACCACTTCGTGCACATCCGTGAGCCACGTGAGGGCAGTGCGCAGCCACTGCACGCCGACGCCGTCATCGATGTGCGGACCGACGCCTTCGACGTCCAGCTCATGTACTACCCACGGGAGGTCACCGCGGAGATGGGCGGCACGCTCATCGTGCCCGGCAGCCATCTGCGCCGCACCAACGAGTCCGACACCGGCCGCTACCAGAACCTGCGCGGCCAGACCCGGCTGACCTGCCCGGCCGGCACGGTCGTCCTGCTGCACCACGGGATCTGGCACGGCGGGCGGCGCAACGACAGCGACACCGTCCGCCACATGTACAAGATCCGCTTCAACCCGACCGTGCCGCAGGTGCGGCTGTGGGACACCGCCGACCTGGACGCTCCCGCCGTCCGCGAGGAACTGGGGCGCGGTTTCCCCTGGTACGAGCAGGCCACCGGCCGGCTGGAGATCCTGAACCGGATCCGGCTGTGGCGTGCCCTGTCCGGCGATCCCACGTTCGACATCGAGTACTGGGCCACCCGCATCGCCAACCGGCCCGCCACCCGAAGGAGCCAGCCGTGACCATGTCCACCACCGTGCGCCAGCAGGTACTCGTCCTGTACCTGGACACCTCCGCGCTCGACTCCCGGGTCGTCGGCTGGGCCCGCTACGACGGCACGGGCACCACCCGCCCGACGACCGGGGACAGCGACGAGCCGCCGTACGAGACGGGCGTCGCCGCCCTGGAGGACGGCTGGCGGCTCTTCCAGGCGGCGCAGCTCGTCCCGCCGTATCCGGGAACGGAGCACGAGACGTCGTTCCTCAAGCACGAGTTCTTCTTCGAGAAGCTGGTGAGCGGCGGGTGAGTCCGTGGCCTACCTGCCCCTCATGGTCGGCGAGGAGCCCGTAGGGGCGGTCATGCTCGGCCGCAGTGGGCACTCCCCCGAGTTCACGCCGGACGACGTCGAGCTACTGGAACTGCTGACACCACGGGCCGCGACAGGCATCGGCCAGGCCCTGCGCTGCACCCACGAGCACGAGACCGCGCTGGAGATGCAGCGCGCCTTCCTGGCTACTCCGCACATACCGGGGCCAGGCCTGGAGATCGCCAGCCGCTATCTGCCCGCCGGGCGGGGCGCCGAGGTGGGCGGCGACTGGCTCGACGCCGTGGCGCTGCCCTCGGGACGCACCCAGCTGGTGGTCGGGACGTCATGGGACACGGGGCGCGGGCCGCCGCGGCCATGAGCGAGTACCGCTCGGCGCGCCGGCCCTGCAGGGGCTCGCGCCCGACCGGCTGCTCACCGAGGCGGACCGCACCGCCCACGCGCTCGACCTGGACCGCGTCGCCACCTGTGTGCCGGCCCTGCTGGACCCCGTCGGCGAAGAAGTGGTCCTGGCCACGGCCGGCCATGTTCCGCCGCTGCTGGTCCGGCCCGGCAGCGCCCCCGAGTTCGCGGACCTGCCAGTCGGACCTCCGGTGGGCACGGGCTTCGGCGGATACGAGAGCCGCCGTCGGCCGATGCCGCCGGGCTCCCTGCTGCCGGCCTACACCGACGGGCTCGTGGAGCGACGCGGCGAGGACATCGACACGAGCCTCGCCGCCCTCACCCACGTCCCCATCGCCTCCGGACACGCCCTCCCTGACATCCTCACCACCGTCGTCGACCGCCTGCCCCGGCCGACTCGGAGGACGACCTCACGCTGCTCGCGGCGCGCACCCTGCGGGAGCCGCTCGGACCCCGGTGGCCTTCCGCCCCCTCACCGCTCGGAGCAGCCCTCGTCCGACGCCCTGACCTGCCATCCGTCGCCGGTCACCTCAGCGGTGACCGTGACGTCGGACGGGCGCGTGAGGCGGTACGCGGCGGCGGCCGTGCAGACGATCTGCCGCACCCCGGTGCCGCTCAGCCTGTCCATGCCCGCGGGGAGCCGGATCGTCATCGCGTCCCCCTTCACCGTCACCGTCGGGGCGTCCGGGGCGGGCGGGTCGCCGGGCCCGTCGGTGGCGGGCGGGAGTGCCATGGCGGTCGGCACACCCGGCACCTCGGTGACAAGGCCGTCCTGGCGTCCCTCCCCCGCCAGGGGACCGGCCATCAGCAGCCGCAGCGCCGCCTCGGGGTCACCGGGCCGCTCGGTCGTGCGCGGCATCGCGACGAGTGCGCCGTCCTCGACGAAGTAGACCGGCGTCATCGGCAGAGTCCCGCTCGCGGGACCGCCGGCCTCCACCACCCCGGTCGCGGGGATCCCGCAGGAGGTGAGCGCGAGGAGCGCCAGCAACGGGACGCGGCGCAGGGGCTTCATGACGGGCTCTCCTCGGGCAACTCGTCCCGCCACAGCGGAAGTTCTACGGTGAAGACGGCGCCGCCGACCGGGTGGTTGGCCGCGCGGACGGTCCCGCCGTGGATCCGGACGTTCTCGGCGGTGATGGACAGGCCGAGACCGCTGCCCTCGGAGCGGATCCTGGCGGTGTCCGACTTGTAGAACCGCTCGAAGACATGGGGCAGCACGTCGTGCGGGATGCCGGGACCGCTGTCCCGCACCTCGATGACGGCCACCGCGTCGCCGCCGCGCAGGCTCACCTGTACGGGACGGTCGCCGTGCTTGAGGGCGTTGCCGACCAGGTTGGCCACGACCACGTCGAGGCGGCGCGGGTCGACGCGTCCGCGTACCGCGTCGGGTGGGGGCAGATCGGTCGTCACCGTGTCCGTCCAGCCGCGCGAGGCGAGGGTGCGGCGGATCGACTCGGTGAGGTCCATCTCGTCCAGGTGCAGCACCGCGGCGCCCGCGTCGAAGCGGGAGATCTCCATCAAGTCGTCGACGAGACGGGCGAGTTTGAGGGTCTCCTCACTGATGAGCCGGACCGCGGTGGCCGTGTCCGGGCCCAGTCGGGCGGCGTCCTCGTCAAGGACGTCGGTGACCGCGGACATGGCGGCGAGCGGGGTGCGCAGTTCGTGCGAGACGTCGGCGGCGAAGCGGCGGGCCCGGGACTCCATCTCGCGCAGTTCCGCGACCGATGTCTCCAGCGCGGCGGCCGTCTCGTTGAACGTGTGGGAAAGATCAGCGAGTTCGTCCGACCCGTTGACCGCGAGCCGGGTGTCCAGGCGCCCTTCGGCGATCCTGCGGGTGGCGAGCCGCAGCTTGCGCACCGGCACCAGCACCCCGCGGGCGGCGAGGAGCGCGAGCACGACAGCGAGCGCGAGGGCCACGACCATCGCCCGTTCGACAGCGGTCACCAGGGCGTCGACGTACGCCTGTTCCGTGGTCTGCGGCACGACGAGGAACACGTGGACCCCGGTGACCGCGGCGGTGGTGTCCCGGCCGCCGAAGAGGATCGACATGCCGACGACGAGGGAGGTGCGCCCCTCGCCGCGCACCCGCTGGAAGACGGTGGCCTGGCTGGATCCGACGGCCCCCCGCAGGGCGGGCGTCACCTCGGTGAAGGGGTCTCCCGGCGCCGAGGAGCCGCTGCGGTCCCCGTAGGTCACCAGCACCCGCCAGCTGCCCTGCGACTCGGTGGCCGCCACGTCCCGCGCGAACTTCCCGAGCGCCGACTCGTCGGGGGGCACGGGGAGTTCACCGGCGTGCTGGTTGAGCTGGGCCCGCAGTTGTCTGATGGTAGCGTCCTGGCTCTGCTGGAGGACTCCGGTGCGCGCCTCACGGAAGGTCAGGGCCCCGGTCGAGATGGCCGCGACGGCGGCGACGAGCCCGAAGGCCACCACCAGGCGGGCCCGCAGGCCCCGCAGCCGGCGCTTCCTCACGGCGCCGCGAAGCGGTAGCCGAAACCGCGCACGGTGTGGATGTAGCGGGGCGCGCGGGGCGGCTCGGACATCTTGGTGCGCAGTCGCTTGACGCAGGCGTCCACGAGTCGGGCGTCACCGTGGTAGTCGTGCTCCCACACCGCCTCCAGGAGCTGCTGACGGCTGAACACCTGGCCCGGTGAGGCGGAGAGGGTGAGCAGGAGCCGTAACTCGGAGGGGGCGAGGGCGATCGGCTCGCCGTTCAGCGCGACGGTCAGGCCGGCCCGGTCGACGGCGAGGTCGCCGTAGGTGTCGATCTTCGGCAGGCCCTCGGCGCCCGGCGCGGCCCCCGCCGCCCGGCGCAGGACGGCGCGTATGCGGGCGTCGAGCACCCTGGCCAGTACGGGTTTGACGACGTAGTCGTCGGCGCCCGCCTCCAGACCGACGACGATGTCCACTTCCTCGCCCCGTGCCGTCGCCATGATGATCGGCAGGGTCTGGTCGACGGCCCGTATGCCCCGGCACACCTCCAGGCCGGTCATGCCGGGCAGCATCAGATCGAGGACGACGATGTCGGGCCGGAAGGCTCGCAGCCGGTCCATCCCCTCCTCGCCGGTGGCGGTGGCGGCGACGTCGTGGTTCTGGCGGCGCAGGGCCAGGGCGACCCCCTCCCGGACGGCGGGGTCGTCTTCGATCAGCAGTACGCGTGGCATGCGCACAGTATCCACATGGCCATGACCACAAGGAGGGTTATCGGTTCGTTACCTTCCGGGCCAGGTCCGATCACATGGCGATCACATCGTGAACCATCGTGACAGCGCACAGAGGAAACCCCGCCGGCGGCCGCCGCCGGAAGCGCTCCGAGCGGAGCGTGAGGACCCGACTACTGGGCGGCGTGGCCGCGTTGGCGGCCTTCGCGGCCGTCGGTGGCGCGGTCGTGGCGTGGCTGCCGTCCGACACGGGACGAACGTCCGCTGCTCTCGCACCCGTTGAGGGCCCGGAGTCTCAAAGGACCACCGGGTCACCGGAACCGGATGCGGATGCGGATGCGGCTTCGGATGCGGCTTCGGATGCGGAACCTGAGGAGTCCAGCGCGTCGCCCAGCCCTTCCACGACCCCCCTCCCCCAGAGCGGTCCGGGGACCTTCGTCACCGCGCCCGGTGGCAGCGAACGGGTCGGCAAGGGCACGCCGTTGCGCTACCGGGTCGAGGTGGAGAAGGGCATCACCATCTCCCCCGAGGACGTCGG
>NZ_JBHVYZ010000010.1:76463-93063 GCF_042880295.1 Streptomyces sp. NPDC058307 | reverse complement strand
CCCCCGAGGACGTCGTCGGGTACCGCTCGCTGATCATCAACCACGAGGTGGGCCACTTCCTCGGCCACGGCCATGTGACCTGCCCCGGCAAGGGGCAACCGGCCCCCGCGATGATGCAGCAGATCAAGGGCCTGCTCGGCTGCGTCCCCAATGTCTGGCCGTACGACAACGACGGCCGTCTCCTCACGGGCCCCTCCGTCCCGTGACGCATCTCCCCCCAACTGTCAGGAGTTCAGATGGAGTTACGCGTACGCCGCAGACATGCGGTCATGGCCGCGGGAGTGGCTTCCGCGGCCCTGGTCCTCGCCGGGCTCCCGGCCGGAGCGGGAGCCGCCGACAGCGCGGGAGCCGTCGACACCGGGGGCGGTCGTACGGCCGCCGCGGTACGGACGGTCACGCTGGTCACCGGTGACCGGGTCCTGGTCGGCGACAAGGGGCAGGTCTCCGGAGTGGAACGGGCACCGGGCCGCAAGGACATGCCGTTCTCGGTCCGGGAGGTCGCCGGGCACACCCGAGTGGTACCCGGTGACGCCGAACTGCTGCTCGCCCAGGGCAAGTTGGACGCGCGACTGTTCGACGTGACCCAGCTGCTCAAGGACGGCTACGACGACGCGGGCCGCTCCGACGTACCGCTGATCGTCACGTTCAAGGGCAAGAAGGCGCCCTCGATGAGCCCGTTCACCGAGGCCGGGGCCCGGATGGGCCGTACGCTGCCCGTGGTCAACGGCAGGTCGATGCGTTCCGTCAAGAAGCGGACCACCGACTTCTGGGACACCGTCACCAGCGAGGAGTCCGGGACCGTCGAGAAGGTCTGGCTGGACGGCCGGCGCAAGGCCTCGCTCGACAAGAGCGTCCCCCAGATCGGGGCACCCACCGCGTGGGCCGCCGGGTACGACGGCACCGGGGTGAAGGTCGCCGTCCTGGACACCGGGGTCGACACCTCCCACCCCGATCTGGCGCACCAGGTGGTCGAGGAGAAGGACTTCTCGGGCTCCGACGGCACCGGCGACAAGTTCGGACACGGTACGCATGTGGCGTCCACCGTGGCCGGTACGGGTGCCAAGTCCGACGGCAAGTACAAGGGGGTCGCGCCGGGCGCGAAGATCCTCAACGGCAAGGTCCTGGACGACACGGGCTTCGGCTCGGACTCCGGGATCATCGCCGGCATGGAGTGGGCGGTGACCGAGGGAGCGGACGTCGTCAACCTCAGCCTCGGCGGCACCGATCTGCCGGGCACCGATCCGATGGAGGAGGCCGTGAACCGGCTCTCCGCCGACTCCGACACGCTCTTCGTCGTGGCTGCGGGCAACGAGGGCGAGTTCGGCGAGGGCACGGTCGGCTCTCCCGGCAGCGCGGACGCCGCGCTCACCGTCGGCGCGGTCGACAAGTCCGACGTGCTCGCCGACTTCTCCAGCCGTGGCCCGCGGGTCGGGGACGCCGGGGTCAAACCGGACCTGACCGCGCCCGGTGTCGAGATCACGGCAGCGGCGGCGGCCGGCAGCATCGTCGAGAAGGAGTACCCCTCCGGCGTCCCCGGCTACGCCACCCTCGACGGTACGTCCATGGCGACCCCGCATGTCGCGGGTGCCGCCGCCCTCCTCGCCCAGCAGCATCCCGACTGGAGCGGCGAGCGTCTCAAGGCGGTCCTCACCGGCTCCGCGAAGCCGGGCACGTACAGCTCCTTCCAGCAGGGCACCGGCCGTACCGATCTGGTCCGGGCGCTGGGACAGAACGTCGTCACCGAGCAGGGGCCGCTCGACTTCGGCGAGCAGCAGTGGCCGCACGCCGACGACAAGCCGTCCAGCAAGCAGCTCACCTACCGCAACCTCGGCACCGAGCCGGTCACCCTGGACCTGTCCGTCGACGCCTTCGCGGTGGACGGGAAGCCCGCCGCCGAGGGAATGTTCAGCGTCTCCCCGCAGCGGATCACCGTCCCGGCTGGCTCCACCGCGAGCGCCGAGGTCACGGCGGACACCCGCGCGGGCAGTGCCGACGGCAGCTTCGGCGGTTCGGTGCAGGCCACGTCGGCCGACGGCAAGGTGCAGGTGCGGTCCGCCGTCGGAGTGGCGCGTGAGGTGGAGTCGTACAGCCTGACGCTGAAGCACCTCGACGAGAGCGGCGCGCCGACCGGGGACGCGGCCACCTCCGTCGCCGACTTCGACGGCGACTTCTACGCCGAGTACGCCGACGAGCAGGACGGCGAGCTGACGGTACGGCTACCCAAGGGCGACTACATCCTCAGCGGGGTCATCCACCCGGAGACCTCGTCGCCCGCCCACGGCATTCTGGTGGAGCCGAGGTTCCGGCTGGACGGCGACAAGACCGTCACCGTGGACGCCCGGCAGGCGAAGCCGGTGGACATCACCGTGCCGGACCCGGCGGCCGAGAACACCGACGCCACCGTCCTGATCGGCTTCGGACGCGGGGAGGGCAAGCGGGACGGTTCACTCGAGTACCTGATGCCGACCTTCAAGGGCTCGCGGTTCGGGCGGCTCGGCGGCGGGGAGCCCGTGGACGGGCTCAACTCCCTGTACTCCGGCGGCTGGTCCGCACACGGCGCCGACGGCAGTCGCGTCAACTACCACGCGGCCTGGTACCGAAAGGGCGATCTGGACGGTTTCACCGCCAAGGTCGAGCGGAAGCGGCTGGCGAAGGTCGACCTCCAGGTGGGCGAGGCCGTCGACGGCCGGCGCGTCCAGGCCGAGGTGAGCCCGCACCTGCCCGACGGCGAACTGGTGCGCGGCTTCACCGACATGCGGGGCGACCTGCCGTTCCGGAGCACCGAGTACATCCTCGACAACGGTGTGAAGTGGTCCATGCGTACCTGGCAGGTCTCCGGTGAGGACCGGGAGTCGGTCTTCGAGAACTTCCTCATGCGGATGCCGCAGACCTGGAAGGCCGGTCACAGCTATCAGGAGCGCTTCAACGTCGGCGTCTTCGGCCCGGCACTGGCCGGCACCGGACAGCTCGGACCCGCCGGGGGCTTCCCCGGTGCCGCCCGCATGGGCAACACCCTCAGGGCGTACCTCCCGCTGTTCGGCGACGGCGCCGGACACTGGGGCATCAGCGACACGACCGCGGTGACGACCAGGCTGGAGGCGAACGGCAAGGAGATCACCGACGACTACGGCATCCCGCCGACCGACGGGGTCACCGAGTACACGGTCCCGGAAGGGGACACCGCGTACCGGCTGACGGTGGACAACTCCCGTGACCCGGCCGTGTATCCGGTGAGCACCCGCGTCCACGCGGAGTGGACCTTCCGCTCGGCGAAGACCCCGGAGAGCGAGTTCGCCTCCCTGCCGCTGTCGACGATCCGCTTCAGCCCCGAGCTGACCCTGGCGAGTACGGCGAAGGCGGGCAAGCGCTTCGAGGTGCCCTTCACCGTCGAGGGTGCGGCGGCAGGGCAGCCCCCGGCGAAGCTCGCCTTCCAGGTGTCGTACGACGAGGGGAAGACCTGGCAGTCCGCCAAGTCCGTCGGCGGCACGCACCTGTCGCTGAAGCACCCGGCGACTGCAGGCTCCGTCTCCCTGCGCGCGGAGCTGACCGACCGGGCGGGCAACACCCTGACCCAGACGATCGAAAGGGCCTATCTGACCACCCCGTAACCCCGGTGTACGCACCCCTGCCCGGGACGGCCTCGCCGCTGTCCCGGGCAGGGGTGTTCGGCGGATGCCCTGGGAGGCGCGGGCCGAGGTCAGCTTCCGCAGGCACATCCCGCGGCGGCCTTCGCCTCGGCGGGGTTCTGCGCGGGATCGAGGGCCTGCTCCTGGGGAGTGCAGCAGGCGGTGGTGCCGCAGCAGGCGTGAAGGGCGGCGTCCGGTGAGGTATCCGGTGAGGTGTCGGCCTTCTCCAGGGTGTCGGCGTCGGCCTTCACCACGTACACCTCCCACGGCTCCCTGCCCGGGCCGTGCACCCACACCTTGTCCTGCAGGGCGTAGCAGCAGGAGGTGTCGTTCTCCTCGAACGTGGCCAGGCCGGCCTCCTTCAGCCGGGTCGTGGCGGCGTTGACGTCCTCGGTGCCGGCGACCTCCACGCCGAGGTGGTCGAGGCGGGTCTCCTCGCCGCTCTCGCCCTCGATGAGGACCAGCTTCAGCGGGGGCTCGGTGACGGCGAAGTTGGCGTAGCCCTCACGCCGCTTGGCGGGCTCGGTGCCGAAGAGCTTGGAGTAGAAGGCGATCGAGCCTTCCAGGTCGGCGACGCGCAGGGCCAGCTGGACTCGGGACATGACGGTCTCCCATTCGGGACGATGCTGTATCGACTGCTGTATCGACAAGTGTCGATACAGCGGAGGTTGCCACTTGGATAGATGGATGTCAACATAGACCCATGTCGAAACAAGCTGATCTGACGGTGCTCGGTCAGGACGAGGTCTGCTGCGCCCCGATGGTCCGTGAGCCGCTGGGGGCAGGGGACGCGGCCGAGCTGTCGCGGATGTTCAAAGCGCTGTCGGACCCCATCCGGCTGCGCCTGCTGTCCCTGATCGCCTCCCACGAGGGCGGCGAGGCGTGCGTGTGCGACCTGACCGGCCCGTTCGACGTCTCCCAGCCGACCATCTCCCACCACCTGAAGGTGCTGCGCGAGGCGGGGCTGGTCGGCTCGGAACGGCGGGGGACCTGGGTGTACTACTGGGTGCTCCCCGAGGCCCTGGGCAGACTGTCCGCCCTCCTCGAGACACCGGCCGTACCCGCGAGGGCCTCCGCGTGAGCACCTCTGCCCCTCTCGCGCGACGGGCGGCGGCCGAGGCCGTCGGCACAGCCGCGCTGGTGGCGGTCGTGGTCGGCTCGGGGATCCAGGCGAGTGAGCTGACCCGCGACATCGGTGTGCAACTGCTGGCCAACTCCCTGGCCACCGTGTTCGGCCTGGGCGTGCTCATCGCCCTGCTCGGCCCCGTTTCCGGGGCGCACTTCAACCCCGTCGTGACCCTCGCCGCCTGGCTCACCGGCCGCCGTACGGCCGACGGTCCCGGGCCACGGGACGTGGTGGCGTACGTGGCCGCCCAGATGGTCGGGGCCATCGTCGGCGCGGTCCTGGCGGACGCCATGTTCGCCCGGCCCCTGGTGCGGTGGTCGACGCACGACCGGTTCGCCGGACATCTGTGGCTGGGCGAAGCGGTCGCCACCGCGGGACTGGTGTGGCTGATCTTCGGGCTGGCACGGGCGGGCCGGGCGCACCTGGCGCCGGTGGGGGTCGCCTCCTACATCGGCGCCGCCTACTGGTTCACCTCCTCCACCAGCTTCGCCAACCCTGCCGTGACCATCGGCCGGGCCTTCACCGACACCTTCGCCGGCATCGCCCCCGCCTCCGTGGCACCGTTCCTCGCCGCGCAGCTCGCCGGCGCGGGCATCGGTCTCGTCCTCGTAGCCGTCACGTTCGGCCGTCGCGCGCCCGTGACCGGGGACGAGGTCGTCGTCCCGCACGGCGATCAACAGCTCCCCGCCCGACCCGCAGAAGGCCCACCCGCAGAAGCCCGACCCACTGAAGCCCGACCCACTGAAGCCCGACCCGCAGAAGAAAGCGCCGTGTCCTCATGAGCTCTCCCGCCGCCCCGTCCGTGCTGTTCGTGTGCGTGCACAACGCCGGCCGGTCCCAGATGGCCGCCGCCTTCCTCACCCGCCTGGCGGGGGACGGGGTCCAGGTCCGCTCCGCCGGTTCCGCACCCGCCGACTCGGTGAACCCTGCCGTCGTGGAGGCCATGAAGGAGAGCGGTATCGACATCTCCGCCGAGACCCCGGAGCTCCTCACCGCCGATGCGGTCCAGGCCTCCGACGTGGTCATCACGATGGGCTGCGGGGACGCCTGCCCGTACTTCCCGGGCAAGCGGTACCTGGACTGGACGCTGGACGACCCCGCCGGTCAGGGCGTCGGAGCCGTCCGGCCGATCCGCGACGAGATCGAACGGCGCGTGCGCGACCTGCTCGCCGAGCTCGGCGTGGAGGTGACGCAGTGAGTACGGCACCGGCGCCCGGAGGCCGATGAGGCGACCCGAGTACGGCGCGGGCATCCGGATTACGTTGACGCGGCCCCGGCACTGCACCGACGCGGCTCGGACCGCGTCATCGCGTCCCGGACACCGGTGCGATGCTCGGTCGCCTCATCGGCCGGGACGCCGGTGCGGTGCTCGGGCCACTTCACGTGACCCTGATGCCTTCGCCGCGGTCGAGCCGTCCGAGGCCCCCTTCGTCGCCCTCGATGATCGGCGGGCGACGGGCCCTGACTGGTACGGGGAGGCGGGACTACGCGCTGTCGGCCACCGCGGTGCTCGGGGTCGGGCCGCCCGGGGCGCCGGAGCTGCCGGAGCCGCCGAAGCGGATGCCCTTGGCCTCCTTGCCGACGGCACTCAGCACGATGACCACGGCCAGGGCGGGCACCACGGTCCAGGCCATCGCCGCCGGATAGCCGTGCCGTTCGGCGAGGGCTTCCTGGATCGGGAGGTTGAGGGCGGCGATCAGGTTGCCGAGCTGGTAGGTGACGCCCGGGTAGAAGCCGCGGATCGCGTCCGGGCTCATCTCCGTCAGGTGCGCGGGGATGACACCCCAGGCTCCCTGGACGCACATCTGCATGAGGAAGGAGGACAGCATCAGCCAGCCCACGGCCGTGGACAGCACGAAGAACGGCACCACGACGAGACCCCCGGCCGCCGCGATCATGATCGTGCGGCGGCGCCCCAGCCTCTCGGAGAAGGCGCCGAGCAGCGCGCCTCCGATGATGGCGCCGATGTTGTAGACGACGGCGATGGCGATGGAGGTGTCCGGGGAGAGGCCCAGGCCCTTCTTGACGAAGGTCGGGTAGATGTCCTGGGTGCCGTGCGACATCCAGTTGAACGCGGTCATCAGCGCGACGAGGTACACGAAGCGCTTCAGCACCGCCGGGTCTCTGAACACCTGGTACGCCGGGGTCCGGTTGAGCTTGACGCTCTTCTCCCACACCTCGCTCTCCTCCACCCGGGTCCGCACCCACAGGGCGACCAGGGCGGGCACCAGACTGAACGCGAACAACCCGCGCCAGCCGAAGGCGGGTTCGATGACGAAGAACGCCACGGCGGCGAGCAGATACCCCAGCGAATAGCCGCTCTGCAGCAGCCCGGACCAGAATCCGCGCCGCTCGGCGGGGATCTTCTCCATGGCGAGAGCCGCGCCCAGGCCCCACTCGCCGCCCATGCCGATGCCGTACAGCAGGCGGAGGACCAGCAGGACGGCGTAGTTGGGCGCGAAGGCGCAGGCGAATCCGACGATGGAGTAGAAGACCACGTCGACCATGAGCGGGAGCCGGCGGCCCCTGCGGTCGGCCCACATGCCGAAGACGAAGGCACCGACCGGCCGCATCACGAGGGTGGCGGTGGTGAGGAAGGCCATGTCGGTGAGGGAGACATGGAAGTCGTCGGCTATCTCGCTGTAGACGAGGACCACGAGGAAGTAGTCGAACGCGTCCATCGCCCATCCCAGATAGGCGGCGACGAACGCGTTGCGCTGGTCCTTGGTGAGCCCCGTCGCCTGCTCTCGAACGGTCGTCAGCATGCCGGTCCTTCCCACGGTTCCGCAGGTGAGGCTAGGTCCGCGTGACGGGACAGGCAACGCATGCACGGGCAAAGCAAGAGCCACAATTATCCCAAGGCGAGGACCCGTTCATCGTCCGAGCGCCGTCCGCCGACGCCGGGCACGGCCGAACACACTGAAGCGTCGGCCCCGCGGCGAGGGACGCGGCTCACCCTTCGCACCCGCACAGCGCAGCACAGTGGAACTGCGCCACATCGGAACTACTCGTCCACGCTGTCTCCGTCGTAGCTCGCGGCGGTCCAGACCGGGAGTTCACGGGCGGCGAGCGGCGCGACGACGGCGCTGAGCATCCCCGTCGCCTCCGGGTCGTGCGCGTCATCGCCGTTCCACAGCGCCGCCCATCCGTCCTCGGCCATGTCGTCGCGCAGCATCGCCGCGCCCCCGTCCGGACCGAGCACGAGTGCGAGCAGGTGGGAGTCGGCGGCGGCCGTGCGGACCTCGGCCCCCCACCGGAGAGTGAAACGGCCCTCGAGCACGCGCAGGTTCTGGGTTCGCATCGCCGGCATCGTGGTCATGCGCCGCACGGGCGGCTCACCCGGTGGCGTAGGACCGGCCTCCGGGCGACTGCCTCGGCCGTCGCCGTCATGAGCCATGCGACAGCCCGCCCGTCGGGCGACAGCAATCCCGAGTGCCGCCGCCACCGGGCGACACAGACGGGACCGTCACCATCGACCCCATCCGGCCTCATGATCACCAGAGTGCCGGGACCGGGCGTCACCCTCGGGACCGAGTTCCTGTCCGCCACGGAGGGGCTCCGCGCAGGACCACGCCTCGCCCTGTCCGCAGACGCGGGGCCCCGGGCCGTGTCTGGTGGCCACCCCTCGGACGATCCGGCTCATCCCAGGAAGCTCAACCTCACGTGACGGTTGGGGTTGTCCCTGTTCGTGTCCACCAGGCACACCGACTGCCAGGTCCCCAGCTCCAGCTGCCCGTTCACCACCGGCAGCGTGGCGTGTGGAGGCACGATCGCCGGGAGGACATGGTCGCGGCCGTGGCCGGGGCTGCCGTGGCGGTGCTGCCAGCGGTCGTCGGCGGGGAGAAGGGTGTGGAGGGCGGCCAGGAGGTCGTCGTCACTGCCGGCGCCCGTCTCGATGATCGCGACGCCTGCCGTCGCGTGCGGGACGAAGATGTTGAGAAGGCCGTCGCGCCCTGCGGCGGCCTCCCTCAGGAAGGCCTCGCAGTCGCCGGTGAGGTCGACGATCCGCTCCGCGGAACCGGAGGCGACGTTCAGGACTCGGGTGGTGAAAGCGTCTGACATGCCCCCATCCTCACCCCTCCCACCGGATTCACTCGTCATGGATCGTTCATGACGGACCATTCCGCGATACGGCGAGTCCAGTCCGCGAGACGCCATTGACCGTGCACACGCCGACTGGCTAGTTTCGGCCACATGTTGCGTTCAGTCCTGCTCACCACGCGCGGTCACATCGACCTGCTGCGGGTGGCCTCCGCCGCGTGTCGCCGCGGCTGCTGACGCCCTTTCCTCGCTCCCTTTCCCCACCCTCGCTCCGCTGACGGAAGCGTGCACTGATCCGTGCCGTCCTGTGCGGTGGTGTCGAGGCGTGCCCCTCACCGGCCGCTCTCCCCCTCCGTGGAGCATCATGAGCATCAGCCATGCCCCGCCCGGCTCCTCCGCACCCGACATATCGGAAACATCCCACCAGGATGCCGTCGAGCTCACCACCCTCGGCCCCGCTCCAGAGCTCGAACCCATCGTCCCCGCCTCCTCACGCCGCACCCGCGTCCCCCGCTGGCTGCGCCGCACCACCGGTCCCGTCCTGCTGCTGGCGTTGTGGCAACTCCTCAGCAGCACAGGCGTGCTGAGCGCCGACGTCCTCGCCTCCCCCGGCCGTATCGCGCAGGTCGCCGGCGATCTGATCGCCGACGGTTCACTGACCTCGGCGATGACGACCTCGCTCCAGCGGGTCGCGGGCGGGCTGCTGCTCGGTACCGTCATCGGCACCGGACTCGCCCTCGTCTCGGGCCTGTTCCGGGTGGGCGAGGACATCGTGGACGCACCGGTGCAGATGTTGCGGACCGTGCCGTTCGTCGGTCTGATCCCGCTGTTCATCATCTGGTTCGGCATCGGCGAGGCCCCGAAGATCGCCATCATCACGCTCGGTGTGACCTTTCCGCTCTACCTCAACGTCTACGCGGGCATCCGAGGCGTGGACTCGCAGTTGATCGAGGCCGGGGAGTCCCTCGGTCTCTCGCGGTGGGGGCTCGTGCGGCATGTCATCCTGCCGGGCGCGCTGCCCGGCGCCATGACCGGTCTGCGCTACTCGCTCGGCATCTCCTGGCTCGCGCTGGTCTTCGCCGAGCAGGTCAACGCGGACTCCGGCATCGGCTTCCTGATGGTGCAGGCACGGGACTTCCTGCGCACCGACGTCATCGTGGTCTGCCTGATCGTCTACGCCTTCCTCGGTCTGCTGGCCGACTTCATCGTCCGCTCCCTCGAAAGGCTGCTGCTGCAATGGCGACCGACGTTCACCGGCCGGTGATCTCCCAGGTGTCCGGCACGTCCGACACAGCTGACGCAACTGACACAGTTGAGGCGCCAGAAGCATCCGAGGTGCCCCGTCCCGCGCAGGCCGTCCGTGTCGAAGGTCTGACCCGCTCCTTCGACGGCCGTGCCGTCATCGACAACCTCCGCCTCGACGTCCGGCCGGGCGAGTTCGTGGCCCTGCTGGGCCGCAGCGGCTGCGGCAAGTCCACCCTGCTGCGCATCCTCGCCGGACTCGACCGGGACATCGAGGGCACCGTCCTGGTCCCGCGCCGCAAGGCGGTCGCCTTCCAGGCACCCCGGCTGATGCCGTGGAAGAAGGTGTGGCGCAACGTCCTGCTGGGCCTGCCCGGCAAGCCGGGCCGTGCCGTCGCCGACCGGGCCCTGGAGGAGGTCGGTCTGAGCCACCGTACGGACGCCTGGCCCAAGACCCTCTCCGGCGGCGAGGCCCAACGCGCTTCCCTGGCTCGGGCGTTGGTGCGCGAGCCCGATCTCCTGTTGCTGGACGAGCCGTTCGGCGCGCTCGACGCGCTCACCCGCATCAAGGCCCAGCGCCTGGTGGGCGAGTTGTGGCAGCGCCGCGGCTGCGCGGTGCTGCTGGTGACGCACGACGTCGAGGAGGCCGTCCTGCTCGCCGACCGGGTCCTTGTGATGGACGAGGGGGTCATCGCGCACGAGCAGGAGATCGACCTCGACCGGCCGCGCGACATCACCGATCCCCGGTTCGCGGAGATCCGCGGGCAGCTCCTAGAGCGCCTGGGCGTCGACACGGCCGCCGAAGCCGCCTGAACCGCTCCCGTCCCCCTTCCCCATCCCCATCCCGGTCCCCATCCCCGTCCCCGTCCCCGAGTCTCACCCGTAACCCCCACCCCCTACCCAGTTCCACAGAACGGATCCCCATGCGACGTCGCCTCGCCCCCGCCGCACTGCTCCTGCCCTTCGCCCTTCTGCTCACCGCCTGCGGTGGGAACGCGTCCGCCGGCACGGGCTCCGACACCGACGGCAAGGGCTCCCTCACGCTCAACGTCGGTGACCAGAAGGGTGGTTCGGAGGCGATCCTGCGCGCCGCCGGGGAGCTCGACAACCTCGACTACAAGATCAAGTGGTCGACCTTCACCTCCGGCCCGCCGCTTCTGGAGGCCGTCAACGCGAAGGCCGTCGACATCGGCGGCGTCGGCAACACCCCGCCGGTGTTCGCGGCCGGCGCCGACTCGAAGATCACGGTGGTGGCGGCCTGGCACGGGACGTCCAAGGGCGACGCCATCCTGGTCCCGAACGACTCCAAGCTGACCGACCCCGCGCAGCTCAAGGGCAGGTCCGTCGCCGTGGCGCAGGGGTCCTCGGCCAACTACCAGCTGGTCGCCTCCCTCAAGAAGGCCGGGCTCGGCCTGAACGACGTGAAGGTCAAGTACCTCCAACCGGCCGACGCGCTCGCCGCGTTCACCTCCGGCAAGGTCGACGCGTGGGCGGTGTGGGATCCGTACACCTCGCAGATCCTCCAGGCGAAGCAGGGCCGTGTGCTGACGACCGGGGAGGGCATCACCAACGGTCTGACCTTCCAGGTTGCGGCGCCGGGCGCGCTGAAGGACAAGAAGAAGGCCGCCGCGATCAAGGACTACCTGGAGCGGCTGCGGCGCGCCTACAAGTGGGTCTACTCCCATGAGTCGGACTGGGCGAAGGTGTGGGCGAAGGAGACGGGGCTGCCCGAGGACGTGGCGCTGGCCGCGGTGAAGCGGACGTACACCACCCGGGTCGAGGTGGCCGTGGACCAGCAGCTCATCGCCTCGGAGCAGGAGATCGCCGACACGTTCACCTCGCTGAAGCTGATCCCGAGGAAGGTGGACTTCGGGAGCTTCGTGGACACCCGGTTCAACGGCGATCTGCCCGCGTCGACCTCCGCACCCCGCCCCTCCGAGGGCTGACACGGGAAGATCCACGCCCTCGCCACCGTTGGTAGAAACGTGAACAACACGCGCGAGGTCGAGGTAGTCGTCGTAGGCGCTGGTCAGGCAGGTCTGTCCAGCGCCTACCACCTGCGCCGCACCGGTTTCGAGCCGGAGCGCGACTTCGTGGTCCTTGACCACTCCCCCGCCGCCGGCGGCGCCTGGCAGTTCAGGTGGCCGTCGCTGACGTACGGCAAGGTCCACGGCATGCACGCGCTGCCCGGGATGGAGCTCACGGGCGCCGATCCGCAGCGGCCGTCGTCGGAGGTGATCGCCGAGTACTTCACGGCGTACGAGCGAGCCTTCGACCTTCGGGTACGGCGGCCGGTGGACGTGCGTGCCGTGCGCGAGGGCGAGGAGGGCCGGCTGCTCGTGGAGACCTCGGACGGCACCTGGTCGACGCGGGCGCTGATCAACGCGACCGGCACCTGGGACCGGCCGTTCTGGCCGCGCTATCCCGGCCAGGAGACCTTCCGCGGGCGGCAGTTGCACACCGCGCAGTACCCCGGGCCCGAGGCGTTCGCCGGGCTGCGGGTGGTCGTGGTGGGCGGGGGTGCGTCCGGCACCCAGCACCTCATGGAGCTCGCTCCGTACGCGGCCGCCACCACCTGGGTGACCAGGCGTGAGCCCGTGTTCCGCGAGGGCCCCTTCACCGAGGACATCGGCCGGGAGGCCGTGGCACTCGTCGAGGAGCGGGTGCGGCAGGGGCTGCCGCCGAAGAGCGTGGTGTCGGTGACCGGCCTGCCGCTGAGTGACGCGGTCCGGCAGGCGATCGCGGACGGCGTCCTGGACCGGCAGCCCATGTTCGACCGGATCACGCCCGAGGGCGTCCAGTGGAACGACGGGCGGCAGGTGGACGCCGATGTGATCCTGTGGGCGACCGGGTTCCGGGCCGCCGTCGATCACCTGGCCCCGCTGAAGCTGCGCGAGCCGGGTGGCGGGATCCGGGTCGAGGGCACGCGCGCGGTCGCCGACCCGCGGGTCCATCTCGTCGGCTACGGCCCGTCGGCGAGCACCATCGGCGCCAACCGCGCGGGCCGTGCGGCCGTACGCGACATCAGGCGACTGCTGGCGGCGGCGCCTGTCGCCGCCTGACACTCCCTCAAGATCCCTCTTGTTTTGGAGACTTGCTCTGGTTCTTGTTGAACTCGGCCACGTTGCGCCGGTGTTCGTCGAAGCTGTTCGTGAAGCGGGTGTCCCCCGGCTTCACGGTCACGAAGTACAGCCAGTCCCCCGGGGTGGGGTTGATGGCCGCACGCATCGCGGCCTCACCCGGGTTGTCGATCGGGGTCGGGGGCAGTCCCATGCGCTGGTACGAGTTGTAGGGACTGTCGATCCGGAGGTCGGCGCCGGTCGTCCGCAGGGTGGAGCGGTTCAGCGCGTAGTTGATGGTGGAGTCCATCTGCAACGGCATCCCGCGCTCCAGGCGGTTGAAGACGACCCGGGCCACCTTCCCCATGTCGGCCTCGGTCGCCGCCTCGGCCTGGACGATGCTCGCGATGGTGATCGCCTGGTAGACGTTCATCGCGTTGCGCTGGGCGCCTGCTGCGATGGGGGCGCCGCTGAACTTCTTGTTCGCGGTGTCGACCATGAACGACAGCAGCGCCTCGGGCGTCGTCTTCCTCCCGTTGCGCTCCAAGGGATACGTCGCCGGGAAGAGATACCCCTCAGGGTTGCCCTCCGCCTCTGCCGGCAGCCTGAGGTGCGCCTTGGCCAGGGACTTCTTGGCGGTGCCCGGAGGCCGGGCGAGGGCCTTGTCGACGGCGTCGTAGATCTGCCCGGCCCGCCAGCCCTCCGGGATCACCAGGGTGGTGGGCTCACTGCTCCCCTCGCCCTCAAGGCTGAGCAGCGGCACCGCCACGGCGGTGCCGGCCACGACGGCCCCGGTCGCGATGAGGACGAGACGGCCCCGGCGCGTCAGTCGAATCGTGCTCCGTGGCGGAGTGTTCCTGTACATGCGGGCACGGTAACCCGCATAGCGTCACAAACCAGGCATATCTTCGGCTTGTCGGTCTCGGTTCAGCTGGTCGGTTCCAGTTGCGCGTCCTCGTGCGCGGGGTCCAGTCGGGGATCCTCGTGCGCGGGGTCCAATCGGGCGTCCCGGCGTACGAGCTCCGCGTACCGTCCCTCCTTCTCCAGCAGTTCCTCGTGCGTCCCGCGCTCGGCGACCTGGCCGGAGTCGAGGACCACGATCTGGTCGGCGTTCCGGATGGTGGACAGGCGGTGCGCGATGGTGAGCGTGGTGCGGTTGGCCGACAGCGCGTCGATGGCCTCCTGCACGGCGTGCTCAGTACGGGTGTCCAGGGCACTCGTCGCCTCGTCCAGGATGAGGACGGGCGGGTCTCGCAGAATGGTCCGCGCGATGGCCAGACGCTGCTTCTCACCACCGGAGAACCGGTGGCCACGCTCTCCGACGACGGTGTCGTACCCGTCCGGCAGCGAGCTGATGTGGTCGTGGATCTGGGCCGCCCGCGCCGCCTGCTCGATCTCCTCGTCGGTCGCGTCCGGCTTGGCGAAGCGCAGATTGTCGGCGACCGAGGCGTGGAAGAGGTACGTCTCCTGCGAGACGACCCCGATGGCCCGCGCGAGAGTGTCGAAGTCCAGGTCGCGGACGTCGACCCCGTCGAGGGTGACCCGGCCGCCGGTCACGTCGTAGAGCCGCGGGACCAGATAGCCGAGCGTGGACTTGCCAGCGCCGGTCGGGCCGACGACCGCGAGACTGCTGCCCGCCGGGACGTCGATGTCGATGCCGTCGAGGATGGGGGCGCCCTTGCCGTCGTACCGGAACTCGACGTTCTCCAGGCGGACCTCGCCCTTGACGCGGTCGAGGTGGACCGGGTCCTCGCGCTCGGTGATGTCGATCGGCAGGTCGAGGTACTCGAAGATGCGCTGGAAGAGCGCGAGCGAGGTCTGGATCTGGACGCCGGTCGACAGCAGGCTCACGGCTGGGCGGAACAGGCCCTGCTGGAGCGAGACGAAGGCGACGATGGTGCCGATGGAGATGTCGGGGCCGCCGGTCTTGAGGGCGATGCCCGCGGTCCAGTAGATGACGGCGGGCATCGCGGACATGACGATCCCGATGACGGCCATGCGCCAGCGGCCGGCCATGTTCGACCGCACTTCGAGGTCGACAAGCCCCTCGGACTCGTCGGCGAAGGACCGGGTCAGCGAGTCGGAGCGGCCCATGGTGCGGCCGAGCAGGATGCCGCTGACGGAGAGCGACTCGGTGACGGTCGCGGCCATCGCGGCCATCTGCTTCTGGCGCTGGGTGGTGATCTTCTTGCGTTCGTTGCCGACGCGGCGGCTGATCCACACGAACACCGGGAGCAGCAGCAGCGAGACGACGGTCAGCCGCCAGTCGAGGGCGATCATCGCGACGATGGTGGCGATGACGCTGGTCAGGTTGGAGACCAGGGAGGTGGCCGTCGAGGTGACGGTGGCCTGCATGCCGCCGATGTCGTTGGCGATGCGGGACTGCACCTCGCCGGTGCGGGTGCGGGTGAAGAAGGCGAGCGACATGCGCTGCAGACGGCCGTAGACCGCGGTGCGCAAATCGTGCATGACGCGCTGGCCGACCGTGGTGGAGATCAGGGTCTGCAGGACGCCGAAGATGCCGGTGAGGACGGCACTGAGGATCATGCCCAGCGCGAGCAGGCTGAGCAGCCCGGTACGGCCCTGGGGGATGGCCACGTCCAGCGTTTCCTTCAGCAGGAACGGGGTGGCCACGGTGACGAGGGAGGCGGCGCCGACCAGCAGGCCGACGACGGCGAGCTTCGCGCGGTAGGGCTTGAAGAGCCGGAGGATGCGGCGCACCTGACGGGGCTGGTCGGCCGAGGTGCCGGGGGCGGGCGTCCAGTCGATGTGATCGCGGGGCATGGTCTCCTACGGAAGGTGAGGTGATGCGGACTGACGGAGCCTAGCTCATTGTTACCTATGCTCACAATGAACTAGGTCCTGATATTGTTCCCGCATGACCACGCCAGATTCCGACAGCCTGCTCGCCGAGCAGTTGCTCAGGCTCACGCGCCGGGTGCACGGCATCCAGAAGCGTCAGCTTCATGAGCGCGGTCTCGGCGTGACACCGGCCCAGTCCCGGCTGCTGCGCACCCTCGCGCACTGGGAGACACCACCCCGCATGGCCGATCTCGCCGAGCGGCTGGAGGTGGTGCCGCGTGCGGTGACCACCCTCGTCGACGGGCTGGAAGCGAGCGGCAAGGTGCGCCGGGTGCCCGATCCGGCCAATCGCCGGGTCATCCGCATCGAGCTGACCGAGGAAGGCCTCAAAACCCTTCAGGGACTGAGGGATGTGCGCCGGGCCGCCGCGGAGGAGATCCTCGCGCCGCTGACAAACGAGCAGCGGGACGTACTCGGCGGATTGCTGGACATGCTGGTGGACGGGCGGCACTGAGCGAGGGCGGCGCCGGCGAGGGCAGCGGTGCGGGAAGGCGGTACTGGGGGAAGGCGGTACTGCGGGAAGGCGGTACTGGGGAACAGGCCGCGGCCCCCGCTCCGGAAGACGGCCGGGGTGGCCGGGGGCGGTTGAGGCCATACCGGCAAACCACCAAGGAAGCCCACAACAATAACGGGTCGCAGTACGG
>NZ_JBHVYZ010000010.1:71664-76453 GCF_042880295.1 Streptomyces sp. NPDC058307 | reverse complement strand
TGTGTATCAGAGCCTGCGGGGGACCCGGCCGGGCCCACCGCGCCGTACGCGGGGGGGGGGGGCCGTGGCCTGTTCCGGCATGCCGGTCAACCGACCTCGGAAGCCGACTCCTTGACGGGCTCGCTGACGGGCTCGCTGACGGGCTCGTTGACTGGCCCCTTGGCGGGCTCCTTGACTGGCTCCTTGACTGGCTCCTTGACTGGCTCGTTGACTGGCTCCTTGGCGGGCTGAGCCGGTACCAGTGCTTCCACGACGGTGGGCACACCCTCGCCGGCCAGCACCTTCTTCGCCCTGTCGATGTCCAGCGCCCCCTCCCAGCGGGAGACCGCGAAGACCGCGACGCAGTTGCCGAGCAGGTTCGTCACGACGCGCATCGAGTCCATGATGCGGTCCACGCCGAGGAGCAGGGCGACAGCACCGGCGGGGATGGCGCCGAGCGAGGAGGCGGTCGCGGACAGGGCGAGGAAGGCCGAGCCGGGGATGCCCGCCATGCCCTTGCTGGTCAGCATCAGCACCAGGACCACGGTGATCTGCTGGCCCAGGCTGAGGTCGACGCCCACCGCCTGGGCGATGAACAGCGTGCCGATCGAGAGGTAGAGGGAGGCGCCGTCGAGGTTGAAGGAGTAACCGGTCGGCAGCACCAGGCCCACGGCGTCGTCGCGGGCGCCGGCCTTGCGCAGCTTCTGCATCACGCGCGGCATGACGGACTCGGTGGACGCGGTGCCGAGCGCGAGGAGCAATCTCCTCGCGGATGTAGCGCAGGAACTTCCAGAGACTGAGCCCGGTGACCGCCTTGAGCGCGACGGCGAGCAGCGCGATGAAGAGCGCGGCGGCCGCGTAGCACAGGATGATCAGCTTGGCGTAGGTCTCGATGACGCCGAGGCCGTACTGGCCGATCAGGACGGCCATCGCGCCGAAGACCGCGATCGGCGCGAGGCGCATCACGAAGCCGACGACCGCGAAGATGATCTCCTGGGCCTGCTCGATGGCGGGCAGCACCTGCGGGACCTTGGTGTGACCGAGGTGCAGCAGCGCGGCGCCCACCAGACAGGCCAGGATGAGCACCTGGAGCAGGGAGTTCTCGGCGAAGGCGCCGATGAAACTGGTGGGCAGCGCGTTGACGATGAACTCGGTCGTCGAGGGCAGGTGGCCGCCGCCGGTCTTGGCGTCCACGGCCGCGGTGTCGAGCGTGGCCGGATCGACGTGCATCCCCGAGCCGGGCTGGACGATGTTGGCGGCGAGCAGACCGATGATCAGCGCCAGCGTGCTCGCGATCTCGAACCAGATCAGCGCCTTGAGCCCGATCCGGCCGAACGCCTTCAGGTCACCGGCCTTCGCGATGCCGACGACGACCACGCAGAACACCAGCGGCGAGATGATCGTCTTGATGAGCCGGGTGAAGCCGTCGCCGAGCGGCTGGAGGTCCGAGGCGAAGCCGGGCCACAGCTTTCCGACGAGGATGCCGAGCACCAGCGCGCAGGCGACCTGCGCGAAGAGTGAGGTACGCAGTATGCGTGCGACGCGTCGCGGCAGGGACGGGACGGACGGCGGCACGGGAACTCCTTGAGCGATGAGGAGGAGAGGAAGCCCGGGGAGACTTCTGCGATACGGAAAGCGGTTTCCGTGGCGATCACTTTGGAGGGGCAGTCGATCACCCGCAAGACCGCCACGTTTCAGTCAGGTAAATCACCCCGGCTGTGACTCATCGCACACAACGTGCTTCAGCAGTCGTCGGCGTCTTCGGTCGGTCACCCCCATGGCGTCGCTCGCGTAGGTGTGGCGACGGTGACCGATGGTGGGCCAATGGTGTCCACAAGGTGTTCGGAAACGGATGCGCAGGTCGCGGAGTCGGCGAGGTGACCGTTCCTGTGCGCGGCGTGTATCCCGGTGGCGTGTGGGTCGGGGTCGTGCGGGAGAGCGGTGCCTTCGACGTCGCTGGCAGGTACCAACGTCGTCCTCAGTCCTTCAGGTCCGCCCTGTCCCCCATGACCACCACGGGATGCCGGTCCGGATCGAGCGTGCGCAGCAGATACCGCATCGCCGACCTGGACACGCTGACACAGGCCGACGTGCCGCTGCCGTGGTCCATGTGCAGCCAGATGCCGCCGCCCTTGGCATAACCCTCGGGCCGCGTCTGGTTGTTCGGCGGGGCGCCCGCGACCCGGTTGTAGCCGATGGCGATGACGTGGTCGAAGTCGTGCCAGTAGGACCTGGGCCACCAGCGCGGGGCCGTGATGACGGCGGCCCTCGTGTACGGCAGCCGGGCCCCGGGGTCGCGGAGCACGCCGCCCCCGTCGCTCAGCGTGAACACGCCGACAGGGCTGCGTCTGTCGCCCTCGCGGTGGTCGGTGGTGAAGCCGTTCGTGCCGTTGTGCGCGGGCCAGCCGCGGACCCGGTCCCAGACGGAACCGCGCTTGGTGTGGAGCACGACGGTGGCGTCCGGGGAGTCCTTGCCGTCGCCGTAGACCGCGACGACCTGGCGGGAGGCCGCGGGGATACGGCGCTGGAGCCCGTCACCGACGTCGGGGATACGGCGCTGGAGACGGTCACCGACGTCGGGGATACGGCGCTGGAGCCCGTCACCGACGTCGGGGATACGGGTCGGTCGGTCCGTGGGTTTGTCGGCGACTTCGGTGTGGGTGTCACCGGTGCCTGCCGGGCCCGGACCGCCGCATCCTCCCAGGGGGATCAGCAGCGCGCCCAGGAGCGTCGTTGTCACCACGGCACGTCGGGTGCCTGCGCCTCGTATCGCTCCATGGTCGCACCGCGGGCCGGGGAAGGCCGAATCCACGGGCGCAGCCGGTTCTGTTCGGCGCAGCGGAAAACCTGTTGCCTCCGACCACGCTCTGCCGCGACCCTTTCACGGTTTGCAGCCGCCGTGTGCGGCCCCCTCCCACCCCCCTGACACGAGCCACTGGACGTCACCGTCATGCAGATCCAAGACCTTCCGTATCCCGACCCGGGTGTGCCCGACGCGCGCTCGGGCTCCCGGTTCCTGTGGTGGCTCTTCAGGAACCAACTGGGCGGACAGCTCAAGTCACTTGCCTGGGGACTGCTGCACTTCCTCTCCATCTCCGCGCTGCCCTTCTGCGTCGGCGTGGCCATCCAGGCGGTCGTCGACCACTCCGGCCGCCGACTCGCCCTCGCCGGCGGCCTGTTGGCCCTGTGCTGCGCCGGCAGCGCGCTCGGCGACACCTTCCTGCACCGCACCGCCGTCACCAACTGGATCACGGCGGCCGCACGCGTCCAGCAGCTCCTGGCCCACAAGGCCGCGAACCTGGGCTCGGCGCTGACCCGGCGGGTCGCGGCCGGCGAGGTCGTGGCCGTCTCCACCGGCGACGTCGAGAAGATCGGCTGGTTCGTCGAGGCCTGGTCACGGTTCACCGCGGCGGCGGTCACCGTCGTCGTGGTCTGCGCCGGCCTGGTCGTCTACCAGCCGGCACTCGGCGGGGTGGTCGCCGTGGGCCTGCCGTTCCTGGCCCTCGCGGCACTGCCGCTGCTACCCCGCGCGACTCGACGCGCCGACTTCCAGCGCGAGAAGGCCGGCCGCGCCACCGAACTGGCCTCCGACACGGTCGCCGGTCTGCGGGTGCTTCGCGGCATCGGCGGCGAGGAACTCTTCCTCGACCGCTACCGCAAGGCCTCCCAGGAGGTCCGCCACGCGGCCGTGCGCAGCGCCCGGATGTGGTCCCTGATCGCCGCGATCCAGGTACTGCTTCCGGGGCTGCTGCTGATCGCGGTCGTCTGGTACGGCGTCCATCTGGCCCGGCAGGGCCGCGTGGAGATCGGCGAACTGGTCGCCGTCTACAGCTCGGTCATGATCCTCACCTATCCGCTGCGGCACTTCGAGGAGATCGCCATGGCGTACTCCTTCTCGCGGCCCTCGGCCACGCGGGCCGCCCGGGTGCTGTCGCTGGAGCGGGCCACGTCCGCCGAGGGCTCGCTGGACAGGGCCGGGGACGACCTCCCGAACGGGGATCTGTACGACCCGGCCACCGGTCTGCTCGCCCCTTCGGGCCGGCTCACCGCGGTGGTGTGCGGCGACCCGGACGCGGCGGGGCTGCTGGCCGAGCGCCTCGGCGGGCACCCTTCGGAACAGGGCACGTCGGTGCTGCTGGGCGGGGTGCCGCTGGACGAGCTGCCGCTCGGCTCGGCGCGCACGGCGGTCCTGGTCCAGGACAAGGACCCGGTCCTGCTCTCCGGCACCCTGCGCGACCTGCTCGACGTGCCCGCCTCCGGTGCCGTCGCCGCCCAGGAGGCGCTCGCGGCCGCGCAGTGCGCGGACGTGCTGGCGGCACTGGCCCAGGGGTCCCTGGACGCCGAGGACCCGATGGACGCGCGCATCACCGAACGCGGGCGGTCCCTGTCGGGCGGCCAGCGCCAGCGGCTCGCCCTGGCCCGGTCCCTGTTCACCGACCCGGAGGTGCTCGTCCTGGACGAACCGACCTCCGCCGTCGACTCGCACACCGAGGCACGGATCGCCCAGGGCGTGCGAGACCTGCGGGACGGGCGCACCACCGTGGTGTTCACCTCCTCACCGCTGCTCCTGGACCACGCCGACCGCGTGGTGCTCGTGCACGAGGGCGAGGTCCTGGCGGTCGGCGTGCACCGCGAACTGGTGCGCAAGGAGCCCCGGTACCGGGCGGTCGTCACCCGCGAGACGGACGAAGAGACCGGCCGTGACGGCGTGCTGAGCGAAGTCCGCGTATTGAACGACGACGGCGTACTGAACGACGACGACGTACTGAACGAACTGGCAGAGATCGAGGAGACAGCATGATCGGCGTGG
>NZ_JBHVYZ010000010.1:70086-71565 GCF_042880295.1 Streptomyces sp. NPDC058307 | reverse complement strand
CGATCGGCGTGGTGTGGGCGGCCCTGCTCCTCGGCGGCCTCGTGATCACCGCGCCGCCCCTGGCCGCCGCCGTGCTGCTCGCCCTGCCGCTGCTGGTCGTCGGCTGCCGCTGGTACTTCAAGCGGGCGCCCTCGGCCTACCGCTCGGAGGCGGCCGGGTACGCCGCCGTGGCCGCCGCGCTCGCCGAGACCGTGGACGCCGGACGCACCGTCGAGGCGCACCGGCTGAGCGCGCGTCGCATCGAGCTGTCTGAGCGGCGGATCAAGGAGTGGACGGCCTGGGAGCGGTACACGTTGTGGCTGCGGTCGGTGCTCTTCCCGTGCATCAACGTCAGCCACGTGATGATCCTTTCGTCGGTGCTGATGGTCGGCGGGGTGTTCGTCCTCCAGGGCTGGATCGGGGTCGGCCAGCTGACGACCGGCGCGCTGATCGCCCAGATGCTGGTCGATCCGGTCGGGCTGATCCTGCGCTGGTACGACGAGCTGCAGGTGGCCCAGGTGTCGCTGGCCCGGCTGGTCGGGGTCCGGGACATCGAGCCGGCCGGCGCGGACTCCGGGCTCGCTCCCGAGGGGCGGGACGTCCACGCGGACCGGGTGCACTTCGGCTACCTGGAGGGCGTGGACGTCCTGCGCGAGGTGTCCCTTCAGGTCGCACCCGGAACCAGACTGGCGCTGGTCGGCCCCTCGGGCGCCGGCAAGTCCACCCTGGGCAGGCTGCTGGCCGGCATCTACGCGCCCCGCGACGGCCGGATCACCCTCGGCGGGGCCGAGCTGTCCCGGATGTCCGCCGAACGCGTCCGTGAGCACGTGGCCCTCGTCAACCAGGAGCACCACGTCTTCGTGGGCTCCCTGCGCGACAACCTCCTGCTCGCCCGGACGGACGCCACGGACGCCGAGCTCTGGGCGGCCCTCGGCGCGGTCGACGCGGACGTATGGGCGGGGTCGCTCGACGACGGCCTCGACACCGAGGTCGGCTCCGGCGGACTGACCGTCACTCCGGCCCAGGCCCAGCAGGTCGCACTGGCCCGGCTGGTGCTCGCCGACCCGCACACGCTGGTCCTGGACGAGGCGACGTCGCTGCTGGATCCCCGGGCGGCCCGTCACCTGGAACGCTCCCTGGCCCGCGTCCTCGACGGCCGCACCGTGGTCGCCATCGCCCACCGCCTGCACACCGCCCACGACGCGGATGTCATCGCTGTCGTCGAGAACGGCCGCATCAGCGAACTGGGCAGCCATGAGGAACTGGTCGCGGCGGACGGGGCGTATGCGGCGTTGTGGCGGTCTTGGCACGGGTGACGGGGCGGAGGGGTGTCTGTGTGCCTTGTGTCCCGTGCCGAGTGCAGGGATGTTTGGGTACCGGGACCAGGTGCGGCATGCCGGTGCCCGGAATGATTGGGTGCCGGGGCCAAGTGCCGCATGCCGGACGCCCGGAATGATTGGGTGCCGGGGCCAAGTGCCGCATGCCGGACGCCCGGAATGA
>NZ_JBHVYZ010000010.1:2341-69986 GCF_042880295.1 Streptomyces sp. NPDC058307 | reverse complement strand
TTGGGTGCCGGGCCAGGTGCCGCATGCCGGATGCCACCGACGCCCTGGTGCGGGGTGGGGGATGTTGGGTGTCGAAGATGCCCGGCGTGCCAGGCGTCGGGCACCGGGGCGTGCGGATGCTGGAGATGTCGCGGTGCCTTGCGCCGGATGTCCGGGGGCCGGGGCTGCTCGGGCGCCGTGGGCGTGGGTGCCTGAGGTGCCCCGGCCCCCGGACAGCTGCCTGAGGTGCGGGGAGGCCGGGAGGGTGGGCGACACCCGCTCCGTCCGGCACCCCAGCCCTCCGGGCACCGGCCTGCACGCCCCGGCTCTCCGAACACCGATGCAGACGAGCCGACCCCGAACACCGACGCAGTCCGCACCCCGGCCCCCCACGCAACCCCCGCTCCAGCGAGCGCAGCGACCACGTGGCGTTGCGCAGTGCCGAAAGGGGGTGGAAGGCTGGACAGCAGCACCGGCTCAGGGAGCGCCCGCGGACGGCACGGTTCGACGGCGGGCGCGGCAAGTGCCCCGTGAGTCCGTGGTCCGACCCGGGCCGCGGGAGGACGGGTCCGTCCCCCTTCACCTGGAGGTACCCGTGGACAGCTCCGACGGATGGGGAGACGACGTCTACCAGCCCGACGACTCCGAGATCCAGGACGACGCGGGTCTGCTGGACGCGGAGGACACCCTGGAGGACGACGGAGTCGACGACCCTCTCGACCGCGGCTGGTCCCCGCCGGAGCGACCGTGGGCGGTGGAGCACCGCGGCGTGACGGCCGCGGAGCGCCGGCAGGGCGAGACGCTGGACCAACGACTCGCAGAGGAGACGCCCGACCTGGCGCCGGCCGACGGTGACGGCATCGGTGACTGCGACGGCACCGACGGGGAACTCCTGGACAACGAGGTCGGCGCGCTGCGTTCCGGCCGTCTCGTGGCCCCCGACGAAGGGGCTCACGAGGACGAGGAGAGCGCGCTGATCGCCACGGACGTCGGCATCGACGGTGCCGCCGCGTCCGCGGAGGAGGCCGCGATGCACATCGTCGACGAGGAGTACCTGCCCGGCTGACCGCCGCGGCCGCCCGGCCGTTTCCACACCGTCCACCCCGTCCACCGTCGCACTGCCCATGCCGTATTCCGCGCCTCCCGAGGAGCAGCAGCCATGCAGCAGGACAAGCACCCCGACTACCACGAGGTCGTCTTCCGCGACCGCTCCGCCGGCTACGCCTTCCTGACGCGGTCCACCGCCACCAGCGACCAGACCATCGAGTGGGACGACGGCGAGACCTACCCGGTGGTGGACGTGGAGATCTCCTCCGAGAGCCACCCCTTCTACACCGGCAAGGCGCGGACGGTGGACTCGGAGGGACGCGTGGCCGCCTTCGAACGGCGCTACGGAGGCGGGACCGGTCAGGGCAGCTGACAGGGGACTGCGGCGCCCTGGCCTCAGATGAAGTTGAGAGCCGCCGCGCAGCCCACTCCCCCGAGCAGCATGAACGCCGGCATCAGCACCTTCAGCTCGACCCAGCTGCCCGCCCGGAAGCGCATGACCTTGGGCGGGCCGATCGGGTACCAGCGCTTGCGGCCCAGCGGGATCGGCCACAGGATCGGGCAGCCGGAGACCGTCAGCGCGTCCCCGATGTCGTGCACGAGGGCGCCCAGCACGACCGGCAGCCCCAGCCACAGGTACTCCTGGCCCGGCTGTGTGAACAGCCAGTGCGAACCGTTGCCCGGCTTGTCCAGGACGCCCGCGACGATCCACGCGCTGGCCGCGGCCAGCAACCAGACCAGGACATCCGCGCTGGAGCCACGGGTCGCCCGCCACAGCAGGCCCTCGATGGCCAGCACCATGTGCACGAAGAGGATTGTCAGCACCGCCCAGCGGCCACCGGTGATCGCCGCCACCGAGCAGCCCGCGCCGATCAGCACCGCCCACAGCCAGGTGTGCGTGAGTGTGCGGTGGCCGCCGGAGCGACGCGGGTCGCCCTGCTTCCTGGTGGCCTTGTAGACGGCGTACGAGAGCTTGTCGACGATCTCGCACAGGGCCCAGGAGATGGGGCCGAAGGCCCGCGAGATGGTGGCCGCCTTGTGGTCGAGGTCGGGGGCGAGCGCGGCACCCGCGCAGATCAGGGCTCCGGCCAGCAGCACGGGCCACGGCATGGTGTACCCCGTGGCGGCGGCAGCCGCTCCTACGCCCAGCCAGGCCGCGGCGCCCGACAGTGAGTGTGCTGGTCCCATCATCGGCGTTGCTCGCCCCGTTCCTCTTGTGCCACTGCCCAGTTGACCGGCTGAGCTGACGTTCCGTCGGCGACACAGCGTACTGGTCGTGATCTTCGGCCTCGCATCCGATTCCCCCATCGGGCATCCGGGCAGGCAAGATGGGTGGGTGACCCTCATCGATCAGCTGCCGCCGACCGCAGACCCCGACGCCCTCTACGAAGCCTTCGAGTCGTGGGCCGAGGAGCGGGGTCTGACGCTCTACCCGCATCAGGAGGAGGCGCTGATCGAGGTGGTCTCCGGCGCGAACGTGATCGTGTCGACGCCCACCGGGTCGGGCAAGAGCATGATCGCGGCGGGTGCGCACTTCGCCGCCCTCGCCCGTGACGAGGTCACCTTCTACACCGCGCCCATCAAGGCGCTCGTGTCGGAGAAGTTCTTCGAGCTGTGCAAGATGTTCGGCACGGAGAACGTCGGCATGCTGACCGGCGACGCCTCCGTCAACGCCGACGCTCCCGTCATCTGCTGCACCGCCGAGGTCCTCGCGTCGATCGCGCTGCGCGACGGCAAGAACGCGGACGTCGGCCAGGTCGTCATGGACGAGTTCCACTTCTACGCCGAGGCGGACCGCGGCTGGGCCTGGCAGATCCCGATCCTGGAACTGCCCAAGGCGCAGTTCGTCCTGATGTCGGCCACGCTCGGCGATGTCTCGATGTTCGAGAAGGACCTGACCCGGCGCACCGGTCGGCCGACGTCGCTGGTCCGCTCGGCGACCCGCCCCGTGCCGCTCTCCTACGAGTACAAGTTCACCCCGCTCACCGAGACGCTGACGGAACTCCTGGAGACCAGGCAGGCGCCGGTGTACATCGTGCACTTCACACAGGCGCAGGCCGTGGAGCGGGCGCAGGCGCTGATGAGCATCAACATGTGCACGCGCGAGGAGAAGGACCGGATCGCCGACCTGATCGGCAACTTCCGCTTCACCACCAAGTTCGGCCGCAACCTCTCCCGTTACGTCCGGCACGGCATCGGGGTCCATCACGCCGGCATGCTGCCCAAGTACCGGCGGCTGGTGGAGAAGCTCGCGCAGGCCGGTCTGCTGAAGGTCATCTGCGGCACGGACACCCTCGGCGTCGGTGTCAACGTGCCCATTCGCACGGTGCTGTTCACGGCGCTGACCAAGTACGACGGCAACCGCGTCCGCACCCTGCGCGCCCGCGAGTTCCACCAGATCGCCGGGCGCGCGGGCCGGGCCGGCTACGACACGGCGGGCTTCGTCGTCGCCCAGGCTCCCGAGCACGTCATCGAGAACGAGAAGGCGCTCAACAAGGCGGGCGACGACCCGAAGAAGCGCCGCAAGGTCGTGCGCAAGAAGGCGCCCGAGGGGTTCGTCGGCTGGACGGAGAACACCTTCGAGAAGCTGATCACCTCCGATCCGGAGCCTCTGATGTCCCGCTTCCGGGTCACGCACACGATGCTGCTGTCGGTGATCGCCCGTCCCGGCAACGCCTTCGCGGCGATGCGGCACCTCCTGGAGGACAACCACGAGCCGCGCAAGCAGCAGCTGAAGCACATCCGGCGGGCGATCGCCATCTACCGCTCGCTGCTGGACGGCGGCATCGTCGAGAAACTCGACGAGCCCGACGCCTCCGGCCGCATCGTCCGCCTCACCGTGGACCTCCAGCAGGACTTCGCGCTCAACCAGCCGCTGTCCACGTTCGCGCTCGCCGCGTTCGAACTGCTCGACCCCGAATCGCCGTCCTACGCCCTGGACATGGTGTCCGTCGTGGAGTCCACGCTGGACGACCCCCGGCAGATCCTCGTGGCCCAGCTGAACAAGGCAAAGGGCGAGGCCGTGGCCGCGATGAAGGCGGACGGTGTCGAGTACGAGGAGCGCATGGAACGCCTCCAGGACATCACGTACCCGAAGCCCCTGGAGGAGCTGCTCTTCCACGCCTACGACACCTACCGCAAGAGCCACCCCTGGGTCGGCGACCATCCGCTCTCCCCGAAGTCCGTCATCCGCGACATGTACGAACGGGCGTTGACCTTCACGGAGTTGGTCTCCCTCTACGACCTCGCCCGCACCGAGGGCATTGTCCTGCGCTACCTGGCCAGCGCCTACAAGGCGCTCGACCACAACATCCCGGACGACATCAAGTCCGAGGATCTGCAGGACCTGATCGAGTGGCTCGGCGAGACGGTCCGCCAGGTCGACTCCAGCCTGCTGGACGAGTGGGAGCAGCTCGCCAACCCGGAGGTGATGACCGCCGAGGAGGCGCAGGAGAAGGCCGACGAGGTCAAGCCCGTCACCGCCAACGCGCGCGCCTTCCGCGTCCTGGTCCGCAACGCCCTGTTCCGCCGCGTCGAACTCGCCGCCCTGGACCAGGTCGAGGAGCTCGGTGAGATGGACGGCGAGGCCGGCTGGGACGCCGACGCGTGGGGCGAGGCGATGGACAAGTACTGGGACGAGTACGACGACCTCGGCACCGGCCCCGATGCCCGCGGCCCCAAGCTGCTGCAGATCGAGGAGGAGCCGCAGGACCGGCTGTGGCGCGTCCGGCAGGCCTTCGCCGACCCGAACGGCGACCACGACTGGGGCATCAGCGCGGAGATCGACCTCACCGCCTCCGACGCGGAGGGCCGCGCGGTCGTCCGGGTCACCGACGTCGGCCAGCTGTGAACCACGGACCGGCTGTGAGCACAGGAGAGTCCCACCCATGACGAACCCGGCCGAGAAGCTCGTCGACCTGCTCGACCTGGAGCAGATCGAAGTCAACATCTTCCGTGGCCGAAGTCCGCACGAGTCCCTCCAGCGGGTCTTCGGCGGCCAGGTGGCGGGCCAGGCGCTGGTCGCCGCCGCCCGCACCACGGACGGCGAGCGCCCGGTGCACTCGCTGCACGCGTACTTCCTGCGTCCGGGCCGGCCCGGAGTGCCGATCGTGTACCAGGTCGAGCGGGTGCGCGACGGCCGGTCGTTCACCACCCGCCGGGTCACCGCCGTACAGCAGGGCCGCACGATCTTCAATCTCACCGCCTCCTTTCACAAGCCTGAGGAAGGTCCCTTCGAGCACCAGCTGCCTCCCGCCCGCAAGGTCCCGCCCCCGGAGTCCCTGCCGACGGTCGGCGACGAGATCCGGGAGCATCTGGGCGAACTGCCCGAGCAGTTGGAGCGGATGGCACGCCGCCAGCCCTTCGACATCCGGTATGTGGACCGGCTGCGCTGGAGCGCCGAGGAGGTCAAGGACGCCGAGCCGCGCAGCGCGGTGTGGATGCGCGCGGTCGGGCCGCTCGGGGACGACCCGGTCGTGCACACCTGCGCGCTGACCTACGCGAGCGACATGACTCTCCTGGACGCCGTCCGCCTCCCGGTTCAGCCCCTGTGGGGTCCGCGGAGCTTCGACATCGCGTCGCTGGATCACGCCATGTGGTTCCACCGGCCGTTCCGTACGGACGAGTGGTTCCTGTACGACCAGGAGTCGCCGATCGCGACGGGTGGACGGGGTCTGGCCCGTGGCCGGATCTACGACCTGGAGGGACGTCTGCTGGTGTCCGTCGTCCAGGAGGGGCTGTTCCGGCCGCTGTAGGTCAGGCGTACGTCAGGCGCTTCTGCGGCGGAGCCAGCCCAGCAGCCCGCGGGACGGTTCCAGCGGCGCCGGCTCCCCCGGGGGCAGTGCGGGCGGTGTCAGCCGGGTTGCCGGGCGTGGTGCGGGCCTGAACCGGCGTGCGTCGTCCAGGACCTGGGCCAGCTCGGTCCTCAGCCAGGCGATCTCGGCCGGGTCGTCCGCCGTCATGATCTTCTCGATGAGGTGGGCGGCGGGCGAGCCCTGTGCCCCGTGCGCGGGAGGCCTGGGCCGGAAGCGGCCCAGGTGGGATCGCTCGTAGGGGTCCGGGACGAGTTCCGCGATCTGGGCGGGGTCGAGGAAGGCGGCGAGGGCTCCGGCGCTCTCCCAGGGGTCTTCGGCCAGGCGCAGGAGGAATCCGCGGTGCCGTCCGCGCCAGTTGCGGGCGCGCAGGTCCACGCCCTCGTCCAGCATGTCGCGCAGTCCCTCGGGCATACGCCGCGCGGTCAGCAGGGGGGTGTTCTCCTCGACCGCCGTGAACTCCTCCAGTTCGTCGGCCAGATACAGCCACACGACGGCCCGGTACCGGTTCAGATAGAAGCGCACCGGCGAGAACAGGCCGAGGCGCGCCAGGCGGGTGAACCTGCCGATGGAGATCTCCATGGCCTCCGCGCCCTCGGTGGTGCCCACGAGCCGTACGCGTTGACGCAGCGAGTCGGGAAAGCCGCCCGTGGCTCGCAGCCGGTCGACCTCGGACCGGCTGACGCGTCGGCCTCCGCCCCCTTCGTCGGGCACCGTCCGGATCTGGCCGAGGTGTACGGCGAGGTCGAACTCGCTGCGCTTGAGGCCCAGTTCCCGTGCGGCGCGGCTGACGGTGTAGCCACTGCGCTGGAGTTGGGTGATGGTACTGCTCGTCATGGTCGCTCCCCCGTGGAGTCGTCGCTCACGCTGTGTGCGTTCGCTGTGACAGAAACCGTAGCCGGTGGGGCGCGATGCGTGGCGAGCCTGTGGATAACTCCAACGGGCCGAAGACACGCAGGTCAGAGGTCTGTGCCCGGGCTCCGCTCGGGCTGGCGGACGTCCACGTCGAGGTGCTCGCCCACCCGGTTGACGAGCAGCGTCATCTCGTAGGCGATCCGGCCGATGTCGGCGTCGGAGCCGCTGAGCACGCACAGGCAGCTGCCGGTGCCCGCCGCGGTGACGAACAGCACCGCGTCGTCGAACTCGATCATCGTCTGCCGTACCTTGCCCGCGCCGAAGTGGCGTCCCGAGCCCTTGGCCAGGCTGTGCAGTCCCGACGAAACGGCGGCGAGATGGTCCGCGTCCTCGCGGCGCAGTCCGGTGCTGGCGCCCGTCACCAGCCCGTCGTTGGACAGCACCAGCGCGTGGCGCACATGGTCGACGCGCTCGGTCAGATCGTCCAGCAGCCGGCCGATCCCCTGCTTCTGCGGCATGTGTCCCGTCTCCCCGTGTGACGTCTCCTCCCGCCCGGAGGATCTCCCAGCAAGCCTTCCCCACGTCCGTCAACGGGGCAAGGAGAATGGGGACATGGCAGAGAAGATGACCGATGAGCAATGGCGGGAGTTCGTCTCCCACGGCACCCGCACCGGCAAGTTGTCGACCGTCCGGGCCGACGGTAGCCCGCATGTGGCGCCGATCTGGTTCGTGCTCGACGGCGACGACCTGGTGTTCAACACTGGGAAGGAGACCGTGAAGGGGCGCAATCTGGTGCGGGACGGGCGTGTCGCCCTGTGCGTGGACGACGACCGGCCGCCCTTCTCCTATGTGGTGCTGCAGGGCCGGGCCCGGCTGTCGGAGGATCTCGACGAGGTCCGGCACTGGGCCGGGCGGATCGGGGCGCGGTACATGGGCGAGGAACGGGCCGAGGAGTTCGGTGCCCGAAACGGCGTACCGGGGGAACTCCTCGTCCGTGTGAGCATCGACCGGGTGCTGGCGGAGAGGGACCTCGCGGAGTGACGTGCCGGTGAGCCGGCCACGGCCGTGGTCAGCCCACCGAGTCGAGCAGCCGGGCGGTGTGCATCCGCCCGGCATACTCGACCAGCCGGATCAGCACCTCCTTGCCGGAGTCGCGGTCCCGGGCGTCGCACAGCACCACGGGTGTGCCCTGATCGAGGTCGAGGGCGCGCGAGACGTCGTGGGCGCCGTAGCTGCGGGCACCGGCGAAGCAGTTGACGGCGACCACGAACGGGATGTGCCGGTGCTCGAAGTAGTCCACGGCCGGGAAGCAGTCCTCCAGGCGCCGGGTGTCCGCGAGGACGACGGCGCCCAGGGCCCCTTGCGACAACTCGTCCCACAGGAACCAGAAGCGGTCCTGGCCCGGGGTGCCGAAGAGATAGAGCGACAGGCCGGAGCGGATGGTGATCCGCCCGAAGTCCATGGCGACCGTGGTGGTGACCTTCTGGTCCACACCGTCGGTGTCGTCCACCGACTGCCCCGCTTCGCTGAGCAGTTCCTCGGTGCGCAGCGGCCTGATCTCGCTGACCGCGCCCACCAGGGTGGTCTTGCCCACGCCGAACCCGCCGGCGACCAGTATCTTCAGCGCCAGGGCGGTCGTCTCGCCGCCCTGGGCGTCGGAGTTCTCGGAGACCATCGATCACTTCTCTCGGGAGGGCCGGCAACGGGCGGCGACGTCGGTACGGGGTCGCGAAGGCAGCATCGGTCGCGAAGGCAGCATCATGACAACTGGAATTCCCCTTCGAGGGGTTGGACCGCTTATTGCCCGGTTCTGAACGTTCATCTACAGCGCCCGAAGCCCTTCGATCACCTCGCGCAGAATCCGTTCGTCGGGCAGCTGCGCGGGCGGCACCGGACGGCTGACGGTGACACAGCCGAGTTCCAGCAGGTCTCCCAGGAGCACCCTGACCACGCCCACGGGCAGGTCGGCGCCCGCCGAGAGTTCCGCCACCGACTGCGTCTCCGTGCGGCACAGGTCGATCAGGGCCCGGTGTTCCGGTCCGAGCGCCGTGTCGTCGCCGGCCCCGGGCGCGCCGGCGTGGAGGGTGACCAGGGCGATCAGATCGAAACGCACCCCTGCGGGACCGGATTGGGTGCGTCCGCCCGTCATCGCGTAGGGGCGGACGAGGGGCCCGGCCTCGCTGTCGTACCACTGGCTGCCCTGTTCGTACGGGACGCCCGCCATGTCCTCGGTCATCCGAGCCGACCGCCCTTCGTTCTCATCCGGCGGCGGGCGGTCGAGCGCCCACGCGTGGCGGCGTGTAAAGGTGCTCGCCCACCCGCTTGACCAGCCGTGCCATCTCGTAGGCGACGAGGCCTATGTCCGCGGTCACCGCGGTGAGGACGGCGAGACAGGAGCCGTCTCCCGCTGCGGCGACGAACAGGAAGCCGTCGTCCATCTCGACCATGGTCTGACGCACTCCCCCGGCGCCGAAGTGCCGGCCCGCGCCCTTGGCCAGGCTGTGGAAACCGGAGGAGACCGCGGCGAGGTGTTCCGCGTCCTCACGGCGCAGATCCGTCGAGGCGCCCACGGCGAGACCGTCGTTGGAGAGCACCACGGCATGCCGTACCTCGCTCACGCGCAGCACCAGGTCGTCCAGCAGCCAGTCGAGTTCGCCGGACCTCCCCCACTCCCGGTTGCGCTCGCGCGGGGGGACCCCCGTGTCGGCCCTCGTGCTCGGGTCCTGGATCATCCTCGGTCTCCTTCGCTGCTGTCTCTGCCCGCTGGGGAATCTGGGGTGGCGCCGCGGCCGGGCTGCCTGCCGCCGCCGCGCGCCCAGCCGTCCCGGTACGCCGCCATCCGGTCCCGGACGGCTTCGGGCGTACGGCCTTCGTCGTCCCGATGGGCGGCTGCCGGGGCCGGTTCCTCGGAGCGCTGCTCGCGCAGCTGAGGGGCCAGGTTCGCCTGCCGTACCCGGCGGGGCAGGTCGCCGGACTCCTCCGGCTCGTCCGGCGGTCGGTGCAGACGCAGGGCGGTGACTCCGGAGGGTGGTCCGTCGGTCGGGCCCCGGTCGGCGGCGGCCGTCAGGGGAGCCACCAGGGCGGGGCGCTCGGCCGGGGCGGGGACGGAGTCCTGGTCCCGTTCGCTGGCGGCCACGCGCGCGTACTCGCGTTCCGTGAGCCGTTCCCGGTCGGCTGCCTTGGCGGGAGAACGTTCCGCCGCCTTGATATGCAGCAGCGCCGTGGGCAGCAGGACGACCGCGGTGGTGCCGCCGTAGGGCGACGTGCGCAGATGCACCTTGATGCCGTGCCGCGCCGCGAGCCTGCTGACCACGAACAGACCCAGCTGGTCGCTGTCGAAGAGGTCGAGCGCTTCGGACTGCTCGATGCGCCGGTTCGCCTCCGCGAGGGTCTCCTTGCCCATACCCAGACCGCGGTCCTCGACCTCGACGGCGTAACCGTTGCCGACGGGTTCGCCAGTCACACGCACGCGCGTGTGGGGCGGTGAGAACTGGGCGGCGTTCTCGATGATCTCGGCCAGCAGGTGCGTGAGGTCCGCGACCGCCGCACCCACGACGGAGGCGTCCGGCAGCTGACGCACCTCCACGCGCGCGTAGTCCTCGACCTCGGAGACGGCCGCGCGGACCACGTTGGTCAGCGAGACCGGCATGCGCCAGGCGCGGCCGGGTGCCGCTCCCGAGAGGATGATCAGGCTCTCCGCGTGGCGGCGCATGCGGGTGGTGAGGTGGTCGAGCCGGAAGAGGTCGCTCAGTTCGTTGGGGTCGTCGGAGCGGCGTTCCATGCTGTCGAGCAGGCTGAGCTGGCGGTGGACGAGGATCTGGCTGCGGCGGGCGAGGTTGACGAAGACGCCGGAGATGCCGCTGGCGAGTTCGGCGCGCTCCACCGCGGCCCGCAGCGCGGCGCGGTGCACGGTGTTGAGGGCCTCGGCGACCTGGCCGGCCTCGTCCTCCGCGGGCGGTCCGGGCGGGGCCTCGGACCGGATGTCGATCTCGTCGCCCGCGCGCAGCCGCTCCATGGCCTCCGGGAGTTTGCGGCGGGCGATCTCCAGGGCGCTGTTGCGCAGGCTCACGAGCTCGACGACGAGGCCGCGACCGATGCGCACGGAGATCACGAGCGAGGCGGCGACGGCGAGCAGGCCGAGCAGGACCGCGGCCCCGGCCGGGGTGAGCAGACCGCGGGTGAACGGGTCGGCGCGGTGGGCGACCCCGCTGCCCGCCGCCTCTTCGACGGCCCGCATGCCGTCCTGCACACGCGTGTGTCCCGCCCGCCAGGTGGCCTCCGGCGTCGACTCGACGGCGCGGACGCCGGGAGCGGCGGCCAGTATGCGGTCCTCGGCGGCGGTCACGGCGGCGTAGGCACCGCTGCCGGCGACCTTGTGCCAGGCCGCGCGGTCGGAGCCGCGCAGGTCGGTCACGGCTGCCTCGGTGAGGGTCCGGCGGGTGTCGACGGCCCCGGTGAACAGCCGCAGCCGCTCTCCGGCGAGGACGCCCGCCAACCGCGCGCTCGACAGCACGACGTCCTCCTGGGCCAGTGACTCGCCCGCGCGCGAGAACTCGAGCAGCACGCGCGCGTCGGAGCCGAGGTCGGCGTCCTGGATGCCGGTGAGGGCACCGCCGACCGCGAAGGCACCGGCGATGGTCCTGGTGTAGCGACCGTACGTCTCGTCCCATCCGGCGCTGCGGTCCAGCACGGCGGTGCGCACGGAGCGCAGTTGTTCGGCGCCGGTCACGAAGGCTTCGAGCCGCTGGGCGACACCGGCGGGCAGTTCCTCGCCGTCGGCGACGGTGTTGTCGTCGCCGAGCCGCAGTCGTGCCACGGCCCGGTCGGTGCGCCCGGCGAGCCTGCGGAGGTCGTCGCTCTGCGCGACGGACGGGTCGGTGGCGTAACGGACGGCGGCGGCACGCTCCGTCTGGAGCGCGGTCACGGCGTCGGCGACGGGAGAGCGGACGGCGTCGTCCACGCGCTGCAACTGCCGTAGCCGGGACACGTCCTGGGCGGTGCTGACGGTGGCGTACGCCCACAGCGCGAGCAGTGAGACCACCGGCACCATGAGCAGGCAGACGATCTTGGCGCGGACCGTGCGGGGGCGTATCCGCCAGTGTCCCGCGTGCACGGGTATGTCCTCGGCCGGGGGACCCACGGGGTCGTCCGGGCTTTCGTCGGCCGGTGGTCCGGCATGTGCGCGACGCCCGCGCGCGGGTGTCTGGTGCGGCGTCTCGGCGCCGGCTCTGGGGGTCCTACGCGATGTACGCATGGCCTCCTCGCTCGGGAGTGGTTCGGGGGCGTGTCGTCGGGCCGTCCGGGGCCCGGATCCGCCGCTAGGAGGTGAGGCTCTCGACCGTGCGCTGGGCGGAGGCGGTTGCCTCGCGCTCTCCTGTCGTGGGCGACAGCGCGACGAAGGCCGAGGTCAGGAACAGGTAGGAGCCGAGTCCGACGGCGAGCGGGAAGATGAACTGCATCGCCGTCGCCCCGGGCAGGACGCCGCCGGAGGGCGAGACCCGCACGCTGACCGCGAACATCCCGGTGTAGTGCATGCTGCTGACCGCGGCGCCCATGATCAGGGACGCGATGGTGACGGCGACGGGCGACTTGATGTTGAGCGCCGCCCACAGGGCCGCCGTCGCCGCGACGACGGCGATGAGCACGGAGAGTCCGACGAGGACCGGGTCGTAGTGGACGCTGCCGTGCAGCCGTACTGCGGCCATGCCCAGGTAGTGCATGCTCGCCACGCCCAGGCCGGTGGTGAGTCCGCCCAGGAAGAGCGCGCGGACCCGGTCACGGCTGTAGCCGACCGCGAAGACGCCGGCGGAGACGACGACCATGGCGACCAGGAGGCTCGCGATGGTCAGTGGTACGTCGTAGCGGATGTCGGTACCGCTGACGCTGAAGCCGAGCATGGCCACGAAGTGCATGGTCCAGATGCCGGTCCCGATGGCAGAGGCCGCGGTGACGAGCCAGTTGCGGCGCGACCGTCCGGTGGCTCCGAGAGCGCGCATGGTGCAGCGCAGGCCGAGCGCGGCGCCGATACAGGCCATGACGTACGAAAGTGTGGGCGTCAGCCAGCCCAGGGCTGCGTGGTCCAGGTGTCCCATGGCCAAGGGACGCTAGCCGGGGCAGGGGCGCACAAAGAGGGCGCATTTCGAAAGATGCTGCAATCTGGCGCAGAGGTGCGTCTGAACGATCGCGTCACGTTCGAACGTGTGCACCGCGCCTTCACCCCTGTCGGTGAGGGACCATGCGGAACATGAGCGACGACCACACACACGTTCAGGAGTTCTTCTCGGCCCGTGCCGCCGACTGGGACAGCCGGTTCCCGGACGACGGTCCGGCCTACGCCGCCGCGGTCGCGGAACTCGGTCTGCGCGAGGGCGACCGCGTGCTCGACGCCGGTTGCGGCACCGGACGGGCCCTGCCGCCCCTCTGTGCCGCCGTGGGGCCCTCGGGAGTGGTCGTTGGGGCCGATCGACCCCGGCCATGCTGGAAGCCGCCGTACGGGCCGGCAGGGATCGGGACGCACATCTGCTGCTCGCCGACGTGGCCGCGCTGCCGCTCCGCTCCCGCTCGCTCGACGCCGTCTTCGGTGCGGGCCTCATCTCCCATCTGTCCCGACCGGCGGACAATCTGCGCGAGTTGGCCCGGGTGGTGCGACCCGGCGGCCTCCTGGCCCTGTTCCATCCGCTCGGCAGAGCGGCGCTCGCCGCGCGCCAGGGGCGGCCGATCACCCCCGAGGACCTGCGCGCGGAGCCCAACCTCCGTCCGCTGCTGGCCGGTTCGGGATGGCACATGACGTCGTACGTCGACGAGGACGACCGTTTCCTGGTTTTGGCCGTCCGCGAGTACTGAACGCGTTCAGTCCGTCCCGGCGACCGCCGCGGCGAAGGCGTCGGGGTTGTCGAACATGACGTTGTGCCCGGCGCCGGGGACGGTCACCACCCGCACGCCTGCCGCCTCCAGTGTCTTGCGCCCCTCCAGCTCGCCGCTGAGCTCGCCCTGGAGGTATACGCGATCGACCGGCAGCCCTTCGAGGATCGCGCGCATCATGGGCGCCGATCCGCGCCTGAGTCCGACCGCGCTGCGGTGCAGGGCACGCGGGTCGGCCAGCCGCATGGTCGCCGCCCACAGGGGGCCGACCTTCTCGAGCACGCGCGCGTGGGCGCCTGCGACGAAATCGTCCTCCTGGTAGGCGGCGATCCCGGTGCTGCCCGCCGTGGCCGGGGGTGAGGCGTCGAGATTGGCTTCCGTGAGGACCAGCCGGGAGACGAGTTCCGGTCTCCGGTGGGCGAGTACGAGCGCGACCGACCCGCCCATGCTGTGCGCGATCAGCTCGGCACCGGTCACATTGGCGGCGTCCAGAGCGGTGGCCAGGGCGTCCGCGTGGTCCTCCAGCGTGTACCCGAAGTGCTCGGGACGGTCGCTGACGCCGTGTCCGGGCAGATCGACGAACAGGCTGCGCCGGCCCGCGAGTTCGGGCCGGGCCGCGATGTGCGCGTGATAGACGGTCGAGATCGCTCCCAGGCCGTGCACGTACACGCGTGCCGGCTCCTCGCCGGGCGTCTCGGTCCAGCGGATGCGGCTTCCCCTGCCGTCGAACTCGGCCTGCCTCATGTGCCCTCCCTCGATGCATCGCGAAGGAGAATACATCGTCACCGATGTATTGCGCGTCCGTAGTAATGCGACAGGGATGTACAGCGCCCATGCGGCAGAATGCGGGCATGCTGGAGCTCGCCATCCTCGGATTCCTCTACGACACCCCGCTGCACGGCTATGAGCTGCGCAAACGCATCGCGGCGCTGGCGGGTCACGTGCGCCCCGTGGCCGAGAGCACGCTGTATCCGGCCATCAAGCGGCTGGAGAAGGCGGGATTGCTGGCACGCGCGACGGAACCCGGTGCCGTGGCCGCGCCCCGCCATGTCCTGACGCTCACCGACGAAGGCCGCCGAGAGTTGCGCCGCCGGCTCGCCGAACCGGCCGCGCGTGACGTCAGCGACGAGAACCGGTGGTTCACGGTGCTCGCCTTCCTCCGGCACCTGGACGACGCCGGCGCGCAGGCGACCGTACTGCGGCGCCGGCTCGCCTTCCTGGAGGAGCCCGCGAGCTTCTTCTACGAGGGCGACCGTCCGCTGAGGGCCGAGGAGTTGGACGATCCGTTCAGGCGCGGTGTGCTGACCATTGCCCGCGCCACGTCCCGGGCCGAACTCAGGTGGCTGCGGGAGACGATCACTTCGCTCGACGCGGCCTCTGCTCAGGCGCTGCACCGGCGCCGGGATCGCCACCGAAGCGCACAGTCCGAGCTGAACTGATCACTGCTCCCGGGACTCGGGCTCCTCCGGTGTCGTGGGCGGTTCGGCCGGCGTCGGCGCGGGTGGGTCGAAGAGGACGGCCCTGGCCACGGGCGGAGCGAACAGGGCGGTGACGGGCTCGGAGAGGGTCACGACGGCGCGAAAAGCCCGCCCCACGACAGGGTCGCCGGGGGCGCGCTCCTGGACGCGGTTCAGGTACCACCCGGCGAAGCGGTCCGCGGGTCCACCGTCGATCGCGGTGCCGGCCGCGCCCGGCATTTTGCGGTCGGCCCCGGCGGAGATGTCCCACGCGAGCCGGGACGCCACGAGCAGCGCCTGCTGCACGCGCCGCGTCGTCGGCGTCCGGCGCCGGTCGACCAGCGTGTCACGCAGGGCGACCGCGCTCATGGCGGCCACGGCCATGCCCTGCCCGTAGATCGGGTTGAAGGTGCACAGGGCGTCGCCGGTGGCGAGGAAGCCTGCCGGACGGCCGGGGAGGTCGTAGCGTCGGCGCACGTTCGAGGTCCGGCGGTGGCCGAACGGCGGGGAGAGCGGTTCGGCGTCCTCCAGCCACCGGTGCAGGAGCGGATGCGGCAACCTCTTGGCGTACGTCACGAACTCGTCGTCGCCGGTTGGCGGTTCGTTGCCGCGCAGCCCCGAGACGATCACCAGATGGCTGCCGTCCTCCAGGGGCAGGGCACCGCCTGCGTGCACCTGCTCGGGGTCGGGATAGACGTAGTAGCCGCGGGTCTCGCCGTCGAGTGCGCCGTCCGTGCCGCGGTAGACGCGGGAGGCGTAGGCGAGTCCGGTGTCGATGGTCTCCTCGCGCGGGCGCTCGGCGCCGATCGCCGCGAGCCACTGCGGGGCCTTCGTGCCGCTGCCGGAGGCGTCGACGACCAGATCGGCCTCCAGGGGGCGGGACTCCGCGCGGGTGTCGCCTGAGCGGTCCCGCACCAGGACGCCTCGCACGCGCGTGGCGTCGCCGAGGAACCCGACGACGTCGGTGCCCTCCCGCACCCTGATCACCGGGTTGGCGAGAACCCGCCGCCGCACCAGTTCCTCGAGCTGTGCGCGGGAGCCGGTGTAGATGTGCGTCGTCGCGGGCACCCGCCGGAACCAGCGGCCGCTCTGCCACAGCACCATGTCGGCCGGCATGCCCACCCGGGGTGCCCCCGCTTCCCGCAGCTCCGCCAGGAACCCCGGCAGCAGCGACTCCAGGGCCGTCTGTCCGCCTTGGAGCAGCACATGAGGGTGACGGCCCTGCGGCACGCCGGGCCGCGGCTTGGCGCCCTCCGGAAACCGGTCGCGTTCGAGCACGGTCACCCGGTCGGCGTGCCCGGCCAGGACGTGCGCCGCGAGAAGCCCTGCGAGGCTCCCGCCCACGACGACGGCGTGCCGCCCGTCCTTGCCGCCGCCTTCGACCCGACCGCCCGTCTCTCCGGCTGAATTCACCGAATTCACCGATCACTCCCCCTGGTCGCCATGTCGCGAGCAGACACAAGTATCTCTTCCCGCAAACCCGCTTGACCGTTTTCCGGCCCTTCTGAACGACACGGGAGCTCCGCCCCTCTTCTGCGGCCAAAGGCTCCAATTCTACGGTGGGGAGGAGCAGACGAAGGTTCGATGGATCACGTGACGCAGGGGGATGGTGGTCGGCATGTGGGGCAGGATCCGCAAGTACAGCGCCGGATTCGTCAATTCGGTGCGCATCGAGGAGCCCACCGGGCGGCAGACCCGCACGCACAATCTGTTCGAGGCCGCCGCCGCGTACGTCTCGGCCTGCGCGGAGGACGACCAGGACCGGATCGACGAGGCCTCGGCCTGGGTCTCGCCGGAAGCTCTGTCGTTCGGGGTCAACGAGCTCGCGTGCCGGGCCGTCATTGCCCTCGCGCGGGAGCGCGACGAGTCGCCGCGTACGGTGGCACGTGCGCTCCTTGGACTGCCTGCGGCCTGAGCGGCCGGCAAGTGAGGGGCGATTCGCCCCGTCCAGCCGGAAAACTGCAGCTCCGGGTGTTCTTGGGAGTCGTGACAAGCGCCTTCTGCGCACACTAATGTGCGCGCCGTTGGACGAACCGATGGGGAGGCTGGGATGGCCGGGACGGACGAGGACGCCGTCGCCGCCGGGGACGACGCGCTCTATGTGCTGACGGCGGTGCTGTTGACGCCGGCGAAGTTCCCGAGCGTGCTGGGCGACGACTATCCGGAGGCCTGCGCGGCGCTCGGTCTGGCACCGCTGGCCGACGGGTACGGACTGGTGCTCGGTCAGGACGGCAGCGGCGCCCGGTGGACGGTCGTCGTCGACGACGTCTCGCTGGTCGCCGTCGCCATCGCGTCCTGGGACTGCGGCATGGAGTACGACCTGTCGCCCGACGAGCGAACCGTCGTGGCCGCCCTGCCCGGCTGGCCGCTCGCGGTCGCCGTCGCGGCACCCGGTGTGCCGGCGCCGCACGACCCCGATCCCGAGGCCGGCGACGGCCCGCCGCTGACGCCGCCTGACACGTCCGTGTGGGGATCCGCGCAGCGGCGTCTGGGCGCCGATGAGATCGCGCTCCAGTGGGCGAGGTGGCGGGAACAGATCGACGACGCGAACTTCTCGAGGCCGAACGGCGGGTCCACGGGGGGCGACAAGGCCGCGGTCGGCAGGAGCATGGACGGCCGGATCGTGGACGGGGAGATCGCGGGTCGCGTGACCACGGACGGTGACGCCTCGGCCCGCGCCGTCTCGCAGGACCAGGCCACGGACAGTGAGGCTGCGGGAGACAGGGCAGCGGAAGACGCGGCTGCGGGAGACAGGGCAGTGGGTCACACGGCCTCCGGTGAGGCCGAGAAGGAGGTCCGCAAGGGCCACAGCGGCATCCGGCGTGTCCTCGCGGAGGCCCGCGCCTACGTGGATTCGCCGCCGCCCCTCGGCAGGGTCCGGTCGTCCTTCGCGCCGGGCGACGCGCGGACGCTGCGTGCCGACGGTCCCGGCTGGTCACTGGTGGCCAGGACGGACGACATCGCGTTCGTGCTGCTCGACGACGAGCCCGGGGAGGTCCTGCCGGTGGGCCGGGGCCCGGAGCTGCCCGGACTGCTGGAAGCGCTCGACAAGATGGCCGTACGTCCCAGCTGAACCGCCGCGCCGCACCGTCCGGGACTGTCGTGCTCCCGGCCGGTGCGGGGGGGCGTCAGCGGCCGAGTTCCTTGCGGGTGACGCGGCGCAGTCGGCGCCGCTGCGAGGGGTCCAGCGTCAGGTATGCGGCGGCCGGGACCCCCAGGATGATCAGAACCGAGGCCCACCACGGCAGCCAGATCAGCAGGAGCAGCCCGACCGCCACTCCCCCTGCGGCGATCTTCGCGTTCTTCGACATGTACGTCGCCTCCTTCGCGGCGGTTGCCGCTCTCTGTCCAGAAGAACGGGTCCGCGCTTCCTGCAGTTCCGCACCGCGACCCTGAGACATCCCTGAGACCTCGCCCCGAGACGCCCCGGATGTTCGCCTTCTAGCGCTCCGTCCGCAACGGCTCGCCCACCTCGTGCATGTGGCCCAGGGCCTGTCGGTAGGAGTCGACGAGCCCGGTCTCCGTGTAAGGGATACCCAGATCCGCGCAGTGGGCGCGCACCAGCGGCTGCGCGAGGCGCAGATGCGGCCGGGGCATGCTGGGAAAGAGGTGGTGCTCGATCTGGTAGTTGAGACCGCCGAGGAACCAGTCGGTGACGGGGCCGCCGCGGATGTTGCGGGAGGTGAGTACCTGGCGGCGCAGGTGCCCCCACGGCTCCCCGTCCGGGTCCGGCATCTCCATGCCCTTGTGGTTGGGGGCGAAGGCCATCCCGAGGTGCAGGCCGAACAGCGCCTGGTGGATCGCCGCGAAGGCGAGCGCCTTTCCGGGGGACATGACGGTCAGCAGCAGCGTGGCGTAGGCGGCGAGGTGGCTCACCAGGAGAGCGCCTTCGACGGCACGCTCCCCCGGCTCCTGTCGGCGCAGGTCGCGGAAGCCCTGGATCTTCAGGGCGATGCCTTCGAGGAGCGTGAGCGGGAAGAACAGCCAGGCCTGGTGGCGGGTGAGCCAACGCCTGAAGCCGGTGCGTACCGTCGCCTGTTCACCGGTGAAGACCAGGATGTCGGCGGCGACGTCGGGGTCCTTGCCGATGTGGTTGGGGTTGGCGTGGTGGCGGTTGTGTTTGTGGTTCCACCACGAGTAGCTCATCCCGAGCAGCAGGTTGCCGTGGATCAGACCGATGAGGCGGCCGGTCGCCTTGTCGCCGGTGATCTGCGCGTGGCCCGCGTCGTGCCCTATGAAGGCGGTGCGAGCGCAGAACACGGCAAGGAGGGGGGCCAGCAGCAGGGTTCGCCAGGAGTCGCCGGACAGGGCGACGGCCGTGATGAGGCCGGCGAGGGCGAGCGCGTTGACGGCGACGGTCCGGGCGTACCAGTCGTGGCGGCGGTCCAGGAGGCGCTGGCCCTTCACCGCGCGCAAGAGGGGCGCGAACTCGCTAGTGCCGGGCAGGGAGCCGGACGTACCGCGCGGGTGAGGTGCGACGGTTGTGGCGCTCTGGGGCATGTCCGACTCCGGCTCTCTCAGGAAACGCGCTGACCTGAGGAAACGTACGAGGCGGTGGCCTGTCGAGACCATGCGGCAACCCCCCGTGTACGGACGGGGGTCAGCACCGGGGACCCAGGGGGTGACAACACCACCGCGCGAAGGTGATGCAGGGCACCGCCCTGAAGGCCTGAGAGGTGATGTACCCTCGACCACCCCGACAACGTAGTCAAGTTTGAGGAGTCCCGCGATCTCTGTCCAGAGGTTTCCCGCGGCATCACCGTCCGAGATCTCCGAACTGGCCTCCTGCAGCGCCGTGTTCGTGCCCGGCGACCCGGCTCGCACCGGCACTGTGGCCTTTTGGCAGCCCGACGGCGCTCCTCCTCCCGCTGTCGTGGCGGGGACGGTCGAGGACCTGGCACTGGTGAGGCCCGGCGAGGGCGGTGTGGAGCTGGTGAACCTGCCCGCGGTGCTGCTCCCGGTCCGTGCCGCCCTGCCGGTCCTCACGCGTGCGCGTGCCTCCGCGCACGCGCACAGGGCGACCGTCTTCTGGGGGGCCGCGGGCGTCCTGGCCCTGCAGTGCGTGGCACAGGGGCTGCTGTTGCCCGGCCTGTCCCCCACCGATCACGACGCCTGGCGCGTGGGTCCGCTGGACGCCGCGGACATCGAGCGGGTCCGCCGGCTCGCCGCGGCGATGCCCCCCGAGGCGTACGCCGTACCGCTGAGCACCGCCGAGCCGCTGCGGTTGCCCGATCCCGAACAGCTGCTGCGCGCCTTCCTGGACGCGGTCGCCGACGCTCTGCCCCGCTCCCCCGCGGCGTCCCTCGTGACGGGCGGACCCGCATACGCCGCCCAGGAACCGCAGCACGTGCCCGAGCAGCGTGCGTGGGCGGCGGGTGTCGCCGCGGGCCACGACGCGGGCGTACGTGTCTCGTTGCGGATCGAGGTGCGCGGCCTGGCCGGTGATGGCGGCCTGGCCGGTGATGAGGCGCCCGCCTTCCGGGCCGTGCTCCAGGTGCACAGCGTGAGTGATCCGACGATCGTGGCGGACGCGGCCGACGTGTGGGGCGAGGGCACCGCCTTCGGTACCCACGCGCGCATGGACGGTCTGCTCGCGCTCCGCAGGGCCGCACGCGCGTGGCCCGCGCTCACCCCGCTGCTCTCGGCGGCCGTCCCGGACGCGGTCGAACTCACCGACGAGGAGATCACGGAGCTGCTGGGAGCCGGAGCGCGAGCTCTCGCCGACCTGGGCGTCGTGGTGCACTGGCCGAAGGACATGGCCAGAAAACTCACCACGCGCGCGATGGTCGGTCCGCCGGACGGCCACGACCGGGTGCCGTCGGACACTCCGTCGGTCCTGTCCGCCGACGCCCTGCTCACGTTCGACTGGTGGTTCGCGCTGGGCGACCAGCAGCTTACGCGCGAGGAGCTGGACCGGCTCGCCGAGGCCAACCGTCCGGTGGTCCGGCTGCGTGACCAGTGGGTGCTGGTCGACCCTCAGGAGGTGCGCCGGGCCCGTGCCCGGCAGGACCACAAGGTGACGCCCGTCGACGCCCTGAGGGCGGCTCTGACGGGCTCCGCCGAGGTCGACGGCCGCAGGGTCGACGTACAGCCCACCGGGTGGCTGGCGGCCCTGCGGGACCGGCTTGCCGACCCGGAGGCCCAGGAGCCGGTCCCGCAACCCGCCGCACTTGCGGCGACTCTCAGGGACTACCAGCGCCGGGGCCTGAACTGGCTGGCCCGGATGACGTCCTCGGGCCTCGGCTGCTGTCTGGCCGACGACATGGGACTCGGCAAGACGATCACCCTGATCGCGCTGCATCTGCACCGGCAGACCGACGCGGCGACCGCCGGTCCCACCCTCGTGGTGTGTCCGACGTCCCTGATGGGCAACTGGCAGCGCGAGATCGAGAGGTTCGCACCGGGTACGCCCGTGCGCCGCTTCCACGGTCCACGGCGTGAGCTCGACCGCCTGGCGGACGGGGAGTTCGTGCTCACCACGTACGGCACGATGCGCCTGGACGCGCCCCGGCTCGCCGAAACCGCGTGGGGGATGGTCGTGGCGGACGAGGCGCAGCACGTGAAGAACCCGTATGCGGCGACCGCCCGGGCGCTGCGCTCGATCGGGACACACGCACGCGTGGCGCTCACCGGAACCCCGGTCGAGAACAACCTGTCGGAGCTGTGGGCGATCCTCGACTGGACGACCCCAGGTCTGCTGGGCCGGCTCGGCACGTTCCGCGCGCGGTACGCGCAGGCCGTCGAGAGCGGCCAGGACCCGGCCGCCGCAGAGCGTCTCGCCCGGCTGGTGCGCCCCTTCCTGCTGAGGCGCCGCAAGTCGGATCCGGGAATCGCCCCGGAGCTGCCGCCGAAGACAGAGACCGACCGCGCCGTGTCGCTCACCCCGGAACAGACCGGCCTGTACGAGGCCGTGGTGCGCGAGACCCTGGCGAAGATCTCCGGGGCGGACAGCATGGCGCGGCGCGGGCTGATCGTGAAGCTGCTGACCGGGCTGAAGCAGATCTGCAACCACCCGGCGCAGTTCCTCAAGGAGGAGGAGCCGGCGATCGCCGGTCGTTCCGGCAAGCTGGAGCTGCTGGACGAGCTCCTCGACACCATCGTCGCCGAAAAAGCGAGCGTCCTGGTGTTCACGCAGTACGTGCGCATGGCCCGTCTCATCGAGCGGCATCTCGCGGCGCGTGGCCTGCCGTCGCAGTTCCTGCACGGCGGGACGCCGGTCGCCCGGCGTGAGACGTTGGTGCGCCGGTTCCAGGACGGCGAAGTGCCCGTGTTCCTGCTGTCGTTGAAGGCGGCGGGCACCGGTCTGAACCTCACCCGGGCCGAACACGTCGTGCACTACGACCGCTGGTGGAACCCGGCCGTCGAGGCACAGGCCACCGACCGCGCTTACCGCATCGGCCAGACACGCCCCGTGCAGGTGCACCGTCTGATCGCCGAGGGGACGATCGAGGACCGCATCGCCGACATGCTGCGCCGCAAGCGGGAGTTGGCCGACGCGGTGCTCGGCGCCGGCGAGGCGGCACTCACCGAGCTGACGGACGCCGAACTGGCCGATCTGGTGGAACTGCGAGGGGGCGCTCGATGACCGGACACGAGGGTGACACGGAGCGCACGTTCGCGGCGCTGCCGCCCACGCACGGGCGGGGCTTCGCGCAGACGTGGTGGGGCATGGCCTGGCTGCGGGCCCTGGAGGACGCCGCACTTGACTCGGGCCAGCTGAAGAGGGGCCGCAGCCTCGCACGCGCGGGCGCGGTGGGCGCGGTGTCGGTACGTCCCGGGCGCATCACGGCCGTCGTTCAGGACCGTGACCGCACCACGCACCGCGCCGACGTCCTGCTGGCCGAACTGCCGGCCGAACAGTGGGACCGCCTCCTCGACATGGCCGTCGAGCGGGCCGGGCATGTCGCGGCGCTGCTGGACCGCGAGATGCCGCCGCATCTGGTGGAGGACGCGGCGTCCGCGGGCATCGAACTCCTGCCAGGGCTGGGCGATCTGGAACCGGAGTGCGACTGCGACGCCTGGGACCACTGCGGGCACACGGCTGCCCTCTGCTATCAGGTGGCCCGGCTGCTGGACCAGGACCCGTTCGTGCTGCTGCTGATGCGCGGTCGCGGCGAACATGCCCTTCTGGAAGACCTCCAGGCCCGCAGCGCCGCGCCCGCGGAGGAAGCTCCCGAAGCGGAGGGGGTGGATGCCGCCGAGGCCTATGCGACCGGCGCCATCCTGCCGCCCCTTCCCACGTTCGGGGAGCTGCCCGAGGAGCCCGGCCTGCCACCCTCGCTGGACGCCGAGGCCCCACCGGGACCGGGAGTCGACCCGGTCGCCGTCCGCCACCTGGCCGCCCGGACCGCCGTAGAAGCACGTCGGCTGCTGGCGGAGGCTCTTCGGACACCGTCCGATCGTCCCGCCCCGCTCCCTGAATTGACGGTCGCCCAGGACGCGGTACGCCTTGCCGTCGCCGCATCCGACCAGGCACTCACGGAACGGCTCGCCACTGGATCGGGCCGCGATCCGGGGTCGCTGGCAAACGCCACGCGCGCGTGGGAGCTCGGTGGTGCGGACGCGCTGTCCGTCCTGGAGGAGGAGTGGGAGCCCTCGGGCGGCACACTCGCACGCGCGCGTGTCGCTCTGGACTCGGCCTGGGACGAGGACGAACGACCGCCACTACGGGCAGAGGGAAACCGCTGGACGACCGTCAACGCGTCGGTGCAGCTGCGCCTGGGGCGGGACGGGCGGTGGTGGCCGTACCGGCAGGAACGGGACCGCTGGATACTCGCGGGCCCGGCGGCCCTGGATCCGGCGACGGCTCTGGCCTCGGCGGAACTCGCCTCAGCAGAACCCCAGGGGTAGTTCGGCCAGGCCTCGCAGAAGCGTGCCGTTGCGCCGGATCCGGGAGGCCGCGGCAGCTGCAGGGCCGCATCACCCGATCAGGGACGGCAGCAGCGACTCCAGGTCGCTGGGGAACTCGCTGGGGATGTCGCTCGGGAACTGCGACGGGAGTTCGCTGGGCAGCTCGCTGGGGAGCTGCGTCGGCAGGCTGAACGACGGCTTGGGAGATCGGCTCGTGCTGGTTGCCGGCGCCGGGTTCTTGTCCGGCGAGTCGTCTCTGTCCGACGCCATGAGGACCACGGCGGCCACCGCGACGGCGGCCAGGATCACGACGAGGAGGGCGAGCAGCGGGCTGCGGCGCTTTCGCGGGCTACTTGGGCCGCTCGGCCCGGGGCCGCCGACCGAACCCATCGGCTGGGTCGACGGCATACCGCCGTACGGGTTCGGTCCGTTGGGTCCGAAGTCGTCAGGAGGTGGTCCGAAGCCACCGCCCGGAGGCGGGGTGTCACCCGGCGGTCCGGGCGGCTGGGGCGGTACCGGCGGCATGGCCATGCCGTCCAGAGTCGCCTCGAACCGGTCATGACGCGACCCCCGCGCGGACGTTGATACGGCCTCATGCCGTGGATCGCACGATTCCGGCACACTCCGCGCGAAGGTCCCGGCACGTGCGAAGGTCCCGGCACGCGCGAGAAACCCCGGCAGGTGCGAGGGCTGGGACCGCCGCGACGATCGCGGCAAGTCCGCACGCGCGCGTGCCGTCGGCGGAGGCCACTCACGGCCGACGGCACACGCGCGTGGGCTTCGTTCAGCCGCGCGCACCCAGGAGGTGGTCCATGGCGAGCTGGTCCAGCTGCTCGAAGGCCATGCCGCGTGCGGCGGCCGCCTCCACGTCGAAGTCCTCGAAGGCACTGCGGTCCGCGAGCAGCGACTTCAGGCCGTCCGCCGCCGTCTGCTGCGCCAGCTCGTCCAGGCGCGAGGCCCGCAGCGCCTCCTGGACCTGCGGGTCGGCACGGAAGGCGGCGGCGCGCTCCTTGAGGATGAGGTAGTTGCGCATGCAGCCCGCGGCCGACGCCCACACACCGTCGAGGTCCTCGGTCCGCGGCGGCTTGAAGTCGAAGTGCTTGGGACCGGCGTAGCCGGCGCTCTCCAGGAGGTCGACGAGCCAGAAGGCGGCACGCAGGTCGCCGGCGCCGAAGCGCAGGTCCTGGTCGTACTTGATGCCGGACTGGCCGTTGAGGTCGATGTGGAAGAGCTTGCCCGCCCACAGAGCCTGCGCGATGCCGTGCGGGAAGTTCAGCCCGGCCATCTGCTCGTGGCCGACCTCGGGGTTCACGCCGTACAGTTCGGGACGCTCCAGGCGCTCGATGAACGCGAGCGCGTGGCCGACGGTGGGCAGGAGGATGTCGCCGCGCGGCTCGTTCGGCTTGGGCTCGATCGCGAACTTCAGGTCGTAGCCCTGCTCGGTGACGTACTCGCCCAGGAGGTCGAAAGCCTCCTTCATGCGGTCGAGAGCGACGCGCACGTCCTTGGCGCCACCGGACTCGGCGCCCTCACGGCCGCCCCAGGCGACGTAGGTCTCGGCGCCCAGCTCGACCGCCAGGTCGATGTTGCGGATCGTCTTGCGCAGCGCGTAACGGCGCACGTCGCGGTCGTTCGCGGTGAACGCGCCGTCCTTGAAGACGGGGTGCGTGAAGAGGTTGGTGGTCGCCATCGGCACCTTCATGCCGGTCGCGTCCAGGGCCTCGCGGAAGCGCTTGATGTGGCCCTCGCGCTCACTGTCCGAGGACCCGAAGGGGATCAGGTCGTCGTCGTGGAAGGTCACGCCGTGGGCGCCGAGCTCGGCCAGGCGCCGCACCGTCTCGACCGGGTCGAGGGCACGGCGGGTGGCGTCGCCGAACGGGTCCCTTCCCTGCCAGCCGACGGTCCACAGGCCGAAGGTGAACCTGTCCTCGGGGGTGGGCTGGTAGTTCATGACGCGGCTCCTTGCTGCTCCGGACTATTTCGTCATGGCGGTTTACAAATTAGTATGCACACACGTCTCCGGGAAGAGACAAGGCGTCTGCGGTGGAGAGACCTGCCGCATCGAGATCATGAGCCGCGCAAAAAGGGAGAGCCCGATGTCAGCAGCCGAGGGTCCGCTCGTCGTCGGCGTGGACACGTCCACCCAGTCCACCAAGGCGCTGGTGGTCGACGCGGCCACCGGCCAGGTCGTCGCGCGCGGCCAGGCACCGCACACCGTGTCCTCCGGGGCCGGCCGGGAGAGCGACCCGCGCCAGTGGTGGGACGCGCTGTCCGAGGCCCTGCGCCAGTGCGGGGACGCCGCGCGCGAGGCCGCCGCGGTGTCGATCGGCGGCCAGCAGCACGGCCTGGTCACACTTGACGCACAGGGCGAGCCGGTGCGCCCGGCCCTGCTGTGGAACGACGTCCGCTCGGCGCCGCAGGCCAGGCGTCTCATCGAGGAACTGGGCGGCCCGAAGGCCTGGGCGGAACGCACCGGCAGCGTGCCTGGCGCCTCCTTCACGGTGACGAAGTGGGCCTGGCTCGCCGAGCACGAGCCGGAGGCCTTGCGCGCCACGAAGGCGGTCCGCCTGCCCCACGACTACCTCACCGAGCGGCTCACCGGGGAGGGCACCACCGACCGCGGCGACGCCTCCGGCACCGGCTGGTGGGCGTCCGCGACGGAGTCGTACGACGACGAGATCCTCGCGCGCGTGGGGCTCGACTCCGCTCTGCTCCCTCGCGTGGTCCGGCCCGGCGAGGTGGCCGGCACCGTACGCGACGGCCATGACCTGCCGTTCTCCAAGGGCACCCTGGTCGCCCCCGGCACCGGCGACAACGCGGCCGCCGCGCTGGGCCTCGGGCTGCGCCCCGGGACGCCGGTGATGAGCCTGGGCACTTCCGGCACGGTGTACGCCGTCTCGAAGCACCGCCCCACCGACCCGACCGGCACGGTGGCGGGCTTCGCCGACGCCCACGGCGACTGGCTGCCCCTGGCCTGCACCCTGAACTGCACCCTCGCCGTCGACCGCATCGCGACGCTGCTGGGCCTCGACCGCGAGGCCGTGGAGCCCGTCTCGGGGGTCACCCTGCTGCCCTACCTGGACGGCGAGCGCACCCCGAACCTGCCGAACGCCTCCGGCCTGCTGCACGGCTTGCGCCACGACACCACCGGGGGCCAGCTCCTCCAGGCGGCCTACGACGGTGCCGTGCAGGCGCTGCTCGGGGCGCTGGACCTGGTGCTCGACGAGGACGCGGACCGTTCGACGCCGCTGCTGCTGATCGGCGGCGGCGCGCAGGGCACCGCGTGGCAGCAGACCGTACGCCGGCTCTCGGGACGGCCTGTCCAGGTGCCCGAGGCCAAGGAACTGGTCGCTCTCGGCGCCGCCGCGCAGGCCGCGGGACTGCTGACCGGCGAGGACCCGGGTGCGGTCGCCCGGCGCTGGAACACGGCCGCCGGTCCGGTGCTGGAGGCCGTGGAGCGGGACGACACGACGCTGGCCAGGATCGCCGAGGTACTCTCCGACGCGGCGCCGCTGCTGGAGCGGGGGACCTCTGAGGGGTGAGGGAGGCATGACCGCACCGCTGCGTGACGCCCACCCGGCGAGGCCCGGGCGCGGTCTGCCCGACACCCAGCAGGGCATGCGCCGCCGCAACCTGGCCCGTGTGATGCACACCGTGCGTGCCGAGGGACCGCTGTCGCGCGCCGCGGTGGCCTCACGTATCGGCCTGACGCGGGCCGCGGTCTCGACCCTCGTCGACGAACTCATACGCTCGGGGCTCCTGGAGGAGCTCGGCCCCGAGCGTCCCGGCCGGGTCGGCAGACCGGGTTCCGCACTCGCCGTCAGCGGTCGCGGACCTGCCGGGATAGGTGCCGAGGTCGGTGTGGACCACCTAGCCGTCTGCGCGGTGGATCTGCGCGGACAGGTTCGCTCGCGGCTGGTGCGGTACGGCGCGAACCGGGGCCGCTCCCCCGAACCGGTGCTCGCCGAACTCGCCTCGCTGGTGCGCCGGGTGGTGGCGGAGGCTGAGGGCGAGGGCCTGTGGCCCGCCGGTCTCGCGGTGGCGGTGCCCGGTCTGGTCGCACGGGACGCCCGCACCGTCGTGCGCGCCCCGAACCTCGACTGGCACGACACGGACCTGGGCCCGCTGCTGCCCGAGGACCTCCCGCTGACCGTGGGCAACGAGGCCAACTTCGGCGCTCTGGCCGAACTCTGGCTCGGCGACGGCACTCCCCATGACTTCCTGCACGTCTCGGCGGAGATCGGCATCGGCGCGGCACTGGTCGTGGACGGGCAACTGCTGCGCGGCACCCGCGGTTTCGCGGGCGAGCTGGGCCATGTCCCGGTCCACCCGGACGGACCCCGGTGCCCGTGCGGCGGGCGCGGCTGCCTGGAGCAGTACGCCGGCGAGGAGGCGGTGCTGCGGGCGGCCGGTCTGGAGCCGGGCGAGGACCGCGTCGGACTGCTCGGCCGGCACGCGGCGGACGGCGACGAGGCCGTACGGGGCGCCCTGCGTGAGGCCGGGCAGGCGCTCGGCATCGCGCTGACCGGGGCGGTCAATCTGCTGGACCCCGAAGCCGTGGTGCTCGGCGGTGCGCTGGCCGGGCTCGCACCCTGGCTGCTGCCCTCCCTGCAAGACGAGCTGGCGCGGCGGACGGCCGGTCCGGCCTGCCCGGTGTCCGTGTCCGGCCTGGGTTCGCAGGGGCCTCTGCTGGGGGCCGCGCACTCGGTGGTGCGAGCCGTACTGGACGACCCGGTGGTCGTGGGCGAACGGGCCTGAGCGCCCGTCAACTCACCCGTCCGGGTGACCGGGTTATCCACATTCCCGAGGTCGTCCACCGGAACACCGAGCGCCCTCCTGCGCAACCGGCAGCCGCCGTACCGTGATTCACGCAAGGCACGCAGTTGCCCTGGACGATCGGTCTTGGCCAGGCCCTGTTCGTCCGCGACACCAACCACATCCGCACGGCGAAGATCCGCGAGGAAGGGCTGCCGGCGCGCGAGACTCACCGCGGAGTGCACGACCGGCTCCATGAGATCGCGGTGACCGTCGCGCGGATGAACACCGCTGAGACGAAAGGCAGTTGACCATGGAACGCGCCAGACCGCTGCTCGACCGACGGCGGCTGCTGAAGGGGGCCGTCCTGGCCGCCGTACCGTACGCACTGCTTCCCGAGGTGCGAGCCGGGGCCGCCCCGCAGCCCGTCGACCACCCGCTCGCCGAGTGGCAGCCGGCCACGCCGTCCAACTTCACCGAGTCGGACCGCCCCTGGTCCTACGAGGTGGACCGGGTGATCGTCCACGTCACCCAGACCTCCTACACCGACGCCCTGGGCATCTTCCGCGATCCGGCGAAGGAGGTGTCCGCCCACTACGTCGTGCGCTCGGCCGACGGTCATGTCGCGCAATGCGTGCGGGAGGCGGACGTGGCCTGGCACGCCGGGAACTGGGACTACAACACCCGCAGCATCGGCATCGAGCACGAGGGATGGGTGGACCAGCCCGCCTACTTCACCGAGGCCCTCTACCAGGAGTCCGCGAAGCTGACGGCGGGGATCTGCGAGAGATACGGCATGCCCAGGGACCGCACGCACATCATCGGGCACTACGAGGTGCCGGGCTCGGATCACACCGACCCTGGGCCGTACTGGGACTGGGAGCGCTATCTGAGCATGGTCGAAGCCGTGTGAGTCGCGCATCGTTCGGGTGGCGTCGGTCGGAGAGGTCGTCTGCGCGTGTACCGAGAGTGACGATGTCGATGTCCCCGGTCGCATCGCCTTCCGGGAGGCCGAGTTGAGCTGTCCATGGGTGGCCCTGGAGCTGGGGGCCGATCCTGCCGAGCGCGTCCGGCTGCTGCGGCGTGCGCACGAGACGTTCACCGAGGCGGGCACCGTGCAGCGGCCGGTGCGCCCGGTGGTGGCCGACTCGTGGCGGCGTTCCGCGTGGGCCGGTGTGGGGCCCGACGGAACGGCGAACGTCGAACTCAGCGACGGTGACCTCGGTTCGTACCGGGCGAGCATCCGCTGGCACGGGTCATGCCGCTGTTCCGTGAGCTGATGGGGACCTTCGCCTCCGACGGGGAGCATCTGCTCGCCGTGTGCGACGAGCACGGCAGGCTGCTGTGGGTCGACGGCCGTGCGAGGACCCGTCGGCAGGCGGAGTGGATGAACTTCGTGCCGGGTGCGCGGTGGGCGGAGACCGCTGTCGGGACGAACGCCCCGGGTACGGCGGTCGGGGTGGACGGCCGGTGCAGGCCTTCGCGGCCGGCGGAGCACTTCATCCGCCGGGTGCAGCTGTGGACCTGCGCGGCGGCGCCGGTGCACGATCCGCGGACCGGGCGGGTGCTGGGGGCCGTGGACGTCACCGGCGGGGACGGGCTCGCGCATCCGCACAGCCTGGGCTTCGTCCAGGCGGTCGCGCGGGCCGCCGAGTCCCAGCTGGCGCTGTTCCTCCCGCAGCAGCCGGCCACCGGCAGAGCCGAGCTGAGCGCACTGGGCCGGGGCGAGGCGCTGGTGGTCGGCGGCGGCCGCAGGGGCAGGCTCAGCCGCAGGCACAGCGAGATCCTGGTGCTGCTCTCCCGGCACCCGGAGGGTCTGACCGGGGATGAACGGTTGTGCGCGCCGTACGAGGACGAGTCCGTGACGCCGGTGACGCTGCGGGCTGAACTGGCCCGGCGGCGCAGGGTTCTCGGACCGGGGCTGCTGGCGTCCCGGCCGTACCGGCCTGCCGTGCCAGCCGGCCGTGCCGGTCGAGTCGGATGTGTTGATCGTCGAGCGACGGCTGGAGAGCGGGGCGGTCGCGGCGGCGGCGAAGGGGCACGCCGGTCCGCTGCTGCCGGCGTCACAGGCTCCGGCCGTGGTGCGGCTCAGGCGCCGGGTCGCGGACGCGCTGCGGACGGCGTTGGTCGCCCGCCGGGATCCCGACCTGCTGGCGGACTGGGCACACGCGCCGTGGGGCGAGGACGACCTCGAGGTGTGGCGGGCGCTCGCCGCCGTACGGCCCACGGCGAGCGTCCGGGCCCGGCTGGCCGCGCTGGAGTCGGAGCTGGCCGCGCCGACGGCAACGTGGTTGCAACGTCCGCGCTCCTGGCCTCACGCGCAGAGCTGCCCAACGGCGGGCAGCTACTGAAGGAGGCTGGCCACCATGACCCGCTACGCGGCACCCGGCACCGAGGGCCCGATCGTCTCCCACCAGGCACGCTACGACCGCTTCATCGCGCGGGGCACCGCGGAGGACGTGGAGCGGGCGCTGGACGCAGCGCACGCCGCCGCCCCGGGCTGGGGCCGGACCTCGGTGACCGAGCGGTCCGCCGTCCTGCTGAAGATCGCCGACCGCATGGAGGCGAACCTCGAAAGGCTGGCGGTCGCGGAGAGCTGGGAGAACGGCAAGCCGGTGCGCGAGACGCTGGCGGCCGACGTCCCCCTGGCCATCGACCACTCCGGTACTTCGCGGGGGTGATCCGCGCGCAGGAGGGTTCGCTCGGGGAGCTCGACGACGACACGGTGGTGTACCACCTCCATGAGCCGCTCGGTGTCGTCGCGCAGATCATCCCGTGGAACTCCCCCATCCTGATGGCGGTGTGGAAGCTGGCCCCGGCCCTCGCGGCGGGCAACGCGGTCGTCATCAAGCCCGCCGAGCAGACCCCGGCCTCCTTCCACTACTGGATGAGCCTGGTCCCGGACCTGCTGCCGCCGGGCGTGGTGAACATCGTCAACGGCTTCGGGGTGGAGGCGGGCAAGCCGCTCGCGTCCAGTGCGTGGGTGGCCAAGGTCGCGTTCACCGGCGAGACCACAACAGAACGGCGGATCATGCAGTACGCCTCCGAGAACATCAAGCCGGTCACCCTCGAACTCGGCGGCAAGTCGCCGAACATCTTCTTCGACGACGTCTGGGCGCGGGACGACGACTTCCGTGACAAGGCGCTCGAAGGGTTCACAATGTTCGCCCTCAACCAGGGCGAGGTCTGCACCTGTCCGTCCCGGGCACTGATCCAGCGCGGCACCTACGCCGAGTTCCTCGAGGCCGCCGTCGCCCGCACCGAGCTCATCAAGTCGGGCCCTTCCCTTGACACCGACACGATAATCGGTGCCCAGGCGTCCAACGACCAGCTGGAGAAGATCCTCTCCTACCTGGACGTCGGTCGGCAGGAGGGCGCGAAGTCCTCACCGGCGGCGAACGCATCGAGTACGACGGTGAGTTGAAGGGCGGTTATTACGTCCAGCCGACGATCTTCGAGGGCGACAACCATATGCGGGTCTTCCAGGAGGAGATCTTCGGCCCCGTCGTCTCGGTGACGTCCTTCGACGACTTCGACGACGCCCTGAAGATCGCCAACGACACGCTGTACGGGCTCGGGGCGGGCGTGTGGACCCGGGACATGAACACGGCGTACCGGGCAGGGCGGGCGATCCAGGCGGGCCGCGTCTGGACCAACTGCTACCACGCCCACCCGGCCGCGTTCGGCGGGTACAAGCAGTCGGGGATCGGGCGGGAGACGCACAAGATGATGCTGGAGCACTACCAGCAGACGAAGAACGTTCTGGTGTCGTATTCACCGAGGAGGCTGGGCTTCTTCCAGAGGCACGAGAAAAGGCGCCTGACCTGGCCTTTTGTTCGTCAGGCGCCTTCGACCCGTCCGGGGGCAGACCCGACTTACGCCATAACGGCCTGGCAGTAGGCGTTGTCGCCCGGGCCGTGGACGCCACCGTTGAAGGTGACCCGGTACGGGCGGTTCGGCGCGAAACGGCGGGCGATGGTAAAGCCGACCGCGTCCTCGTTGTGCATGCCGTTGAAGACCCAGGCGCGAGGGTGCCGGCGCTGACCGTGGTCCGCGCTCAGGCCTGAAGAGGGAACGGGCGGTGAGGTCGGCGCGGGACCGAGGCAGTGGCCTGCGGCGATGGATCGCACTCGACGGCTTCTGCTGCATGAGCGGCGTCACTTTGCAGGAAGGTGGCCCGCAGCTATCGTTATACTCAACAATATGAGTAGGTGCATAGTTGTTTAGTGCTGGCCGTGTGCCACTTCTTCAGCAGCGTTGACGAGAGGCGGTCGGTCCTGTGTCGAGCAGTGGGTACCTGCGCTATGTCGCCTTGGGCGACAGTCATACCGAGGGACTCGGAGACGGCGACGACGTCCGTGGTCTTCGGGGCTGGGCGGACAGGCTCGCCGAGCAGGTCGCCCGCGACAGCCCCGGACTGCGTTATGCCAACCTCGCGGTGCGTGGCCGTAAGGCCGGTCAGGTGCGTGCCGAACAGCTCGCCCCGGCGCTCGCGATGCGGCCCGACCTCGCCACCGTGGTGGCCGGGGTCAACGACGTGCTGCGTCCGAGCTGTGACCTCGACGAGGTGGCCGGCCACGTCGAGGCGATGTTCGCCGCCCTCACCGCGCAGGGCGCCACCGTCGCGACCCTCATGTTTCCCGACGTCGGGCGCATCACGCCGTTGGCCCGCCCGATCGGCCACCGTGTTCTCGCGCTCAACGCACGCGTCCGGGAGGCCGCCGGCCGCCACGGTGTGGTGGTGGCGGAGACCGCCGCACACGCGGCGGCGACCGATCCGCGGTTGTGGAGCACCGACCGGCTGCACGCGGGCCCGCTGGGGCACGCGCGCATCGCGGCTGCCGTGGCCCAGGCGCTCGGTCTGCCGGACAGCGACGACACATGGACCCGTCCTCTTCCGGCCGAGAGGACAGGTATCTCCGGCTGGAGGACCGTAGGGGCCGAACTGCGCTGGGCCGGCACCTTCCTCGGCCCCTGGGTCGGCCGCCGCCTGCGGGGCCGCTCCTCCGGCGACGGCCGCCACGCCAAGCGGCCGGCCCTGTCCCCGGTGGTCGCGTCCACCGGGGACACCTCCTCGGCCGTATGAGGCTCCGCCCGCGACGACGCCGGCGGCCCCTTCTGCTGCACTTCTCCCTTCCTCGTACCGGAGCTGGAAATGAGTAATGCCCACCCCTTCCGCGTCCTGCGCGCGAAGCGTCTGTGGACCGTCAACGGCGTCATCGTGGGCTTCGTGGCCCTGCTGTTCACGGTGTTCTACGTCGGCGCCAACATCGACCCTGCCGGCCACCTGCACAAGCTGCCCGTCGGTCTGGTCAGCGCCGATGAGGGGTCGAAGGTCGGTGGCAAACAGACCGACCTCGGTGCGCAGATCACCCAGTCGATCAAGAAGTCGACAAAGGGCGGAGACAGGATCGACTGGAAGGTGATGGACGAGCAGGAGATGAAGGAGGAACTGGGCAAGGGCAAGCTGTTCGGCGCGCTCGTCGTGCCCCGCGACTTCACCGCCACCGTCGCCGCCCTCACCGGCGCCGGGGTGGCCGGCAAGCCCGTCCGTCCGACCCTCACCGTGCTGACCAACCAGTCCGCCGGCAGCGTGGGGTCGAGCATGGCGCGGCAGGCCACGACGACGGCCGCGCAGTCGGCCTCCGCGCAGGTGGGTGAACAGCTGACCGCTCAGGCCAAGGCCGCGCGGGCCGAACTGCCCGCTGCCGCGCGCCTGCTGCTGGCCGACCCGGCCGCGGTGCAGATCGAGGACGGACATCCGCTCGATTCGCACAGCGGCCTCGGTCTGAGCGCCTTCTACTACTCGCTCGTCCTCGTCGTCTGCGGCATGCTCGCCGCCAACGTCATCAGCGGCCAGGTGGACCACGCCCTCGGCTACACCCACAACGACATGGGCCCGCTACGGATCCACAACCCGCTGCTGCGCGCGACTCGCGTCCAGACCCTGGCCATCAGCAGCACGCTCATGATCGGTCTGTCCCTGCTCATGGGCAGCCTGGCCCTGGCCGGTGCGGTGGGCATCATGGGCATGGACGCCTCTCACCTGCCCCTGCTGTGGCTCTTCTCCGTGTGCACGATCGCGGTCGTCGGCATCGGCGGGCTCGGACTGCTCGCCGTGTTCGGCACGCCGGGAATGCTGTTCATCACGATCTTCTACATCGCCATGGCGGTACCGACGTCCGGCGCCACGGTCCCCCTCCAGGCCCTCCCCGGCTTCTACCGCGCCCTGGGCGAGTTCGAGCCCCTGCGCCAGATCACCGGCGCCGTCCGCTCCATCCTCTACTACGACGCCCAGGCCGACGCGGGTCTGACCCGGGGCTGGGTGATGCTGGGCGTGGGACTCGCGGTCGCCGGCCTCTTCGGCTTCGGCGTGACCCGGTTCTACGACCGCAAGGGGCTGCATCGCATTCCCGCCGACGAGGAACCGCAGCCGGTCCTCGCCCGGGCGTAGTCCGAGCACCGGTGAGGGGCGTGGCGGGCACGACCGCCCCACCCCTCACTTTGCTGACTGATCGTGCAGGTGGGATCGCCGCGGTCAGCCGTCGGCCCGCGGTACGGCTGTGCGCTGTTCGATCCTGCGCAACGCCATGTCCCCCCACTGGAGGTTCTCCCGCTCGAACGACATCCCGCGCAGCAGGGTGAGATACGGGCCGATGCGCTCGGCCTCGGTGAAGTACGCCTCCTCCGAACGCCCGTCGAGCAGACGCTGGCGGAGCCTCTCGTAGTGGGCCAGCTTGGCGGTGGCCCACTCCATGCGCTCCGCGATGGCAGTCCGGACCGCTTCCATGTCACCCACGTCCACGCACTGCACCTTGACAAGCAACTCGTCCCGGACCACCGCCGGTTTACCCAAGGGCTCGGCGGTGTAGGCGTGGACGGCCTTCCGCCCGGCCTCCGTCAAGGAGAACAGCCGCTTGTTGGGGCGGCGCTCCTGCTCGACGACGTGGGCCGTGACGAGCCCTTCGGCCTCCATGCGATCCAGCTCCCGGTAGAGCTGCTGAGGCGTCGACATCCAGAAGTTGGCCACCGTCGCATCGAACGCCTTCGCGAGGTCGTACCCGGACGCCTCGCCCTTCAACAGTGCGGCCATCACCGCGTTCCGCAAAGCCATGAATGTACGCTAACAGATTAATCAACAACGCGACTAAATAGTCACCACTCCCCTTATAGACAAGTCCTAACGGGCCCTCTATTCTCTACCGCACCTATTCAAATTCTTGAGTATCGAGGTGGGCTCATGCATCCCTTCCGCAAGGCCGTCGAGAGCCGCGACCTGGACGCCGTGGCCGCTCTGCTGGCCGACGACGTCGTCTTCACCAGCCCCGTCACCTTCAAGCCGTACCCGGGCAAGGCGATCACCGCGGCGATCCTGCGCGGCGTGCTCCGGGTCTTCGAGGACTTCACCTACGTCCGTGAGATCGCCAATCCCGACGGCCGCGATCACGCCTTCGTCTTCACCGCCACTGTCGCCGGCAAGCAGCTCCAGGGATGCGACTTCCTGCACTTCGACGACGACGGGAAGATCGACGAGTTCACGGTGATGGTGCGCCCGCTCTCCGCCGCCCAGGCGCTCGGCGAGGCCATGGGCGCCCAGTTCGAGCAGATCGCCCGAGAGGCCGCCGAACAGTAACCACGACGACGGACTTCGACGCGGTGGTGATCGGCGCGGGGCAACGCCGGACCGACCGCCGCCACCCTCCAACGCTGGGACCGGACGCCCTCCTGGCGGAGCGCCACAACGTCCCCGGGGGCTGCGCCACCTCCTTTCGGCGAGGCCGCTTCGAGTTCGAGACGGCGCTGCACCAGCTGTCCGGAGTCGGCCTGGAAGTCCAGCCGTACGTGCTGCGCGGGCTGTTCGAGAAGCTGGGCGTCGCTGACTCGCTGTAGTTCGTCCAGGAGCACGACCTGTATCTCGCCGTGGGACCCGGTCGACACGATGTGACTCTGCCCGCCGACCGGGCCGGCGCCGCGGACGCCGTGGAGGACGCCTTCCCCGGCAACCGCGCCCGCGTCGAGTGCTTTCTTCACGCTCGCCAGGGACGTGTCGGAGCCGTCACGGCACACGATCTCGACGCCCGGATGCTCGCGCCCGCGCAACCAGGCTTCCAGCGTGTCGGTGGTGCGGGCGGGCAGCACGTCGATCCGCTCATAGGTCTCGGCGTCGATCACCACGGTGGCATAGCGGTGCGGCCTGCGCAGAGCGAAGTCGTCGACGCCGATCACGCGGGGCGTCCGCCCGGTGGGCAACGGGATGCGCAGCAGGGCGCGCAGGGCCGTGTGGCGAGCAGGACGGCCGCGAGTATCTCCGGCCAACGAGATCCCGCGCCCGCCCGCCAACTCCTTCACCACAGCCTTGACTTACCTGGTCAGACGCGCCGTGCGTCGCTGGTCACGCCCAAAGACTCCGGGCATCCGCTTGCGGAAGGGCGGCCGGCAGCCGCGCGTGGAACACACCAAGCGCCGCACCCGCACACGGACGTCGAGGACGGCTGCCCGTCCGCCGCCTCTACTCGAGGGCGTTGCGCCGCTCGAGGCGGTTGAGCAGCAGCCACCGGACGGTGCCGCGTTGCTCGAGGAGCAGAGGTTCCATGCCGGTCGACGTGGCGCCGAGGCGGCGGGTTCGGTTCGGTGCTCCGGCGGTTGCGCAGCAGGTAGCGCTGGGTCTTGTCGCTGGAGGTCTTGGGCAGGGCGCCGATGACGCCGATGAAGTGAATCGTGGGCGGCGTAGCGGGCCTTGACCACCAGCTGGAGTTCGGTGGCCAACTCTGGCATCAGGGCGAGCAGGCGGGCCACTCGTGCACCCTTGGCCCAGGACCTCGGTGCCGTACTCGACCGGATGGCCGCCCCCTCCGGATCCGGCCGCGTCATCGCAGGCCGGTCGAGCGGAACCTTCCTCGGTCTGCTGACCGAGGATTCTTCACCGCGGCGTTTGCCGAGGGGCAGGCGCCCGTGGGAGGTCATCGCCTCCGCCGCAGGATGCCTGCCGCTCTTCGACCGAGCCGACATGGCTACGTCGGCGCCCTTGCCCACCGGAGCAACGGATCGGCGGGCTCCCCCTCGCTCCCGGTCACGCTGGAACCGGGACCACGGGCAGGACGATGCGGGAGGGGCGTGCGGGGTCGTGGAAGACCTGCTGCCGCGCCACTCGGGCCGTGGTCGCGCTGTCCTCGGGTTCGCCGGTGTTGAGGTTGCGGTCCCAGCGGGGGAAGTTGCTGGAGGTGACCTGGACCCGTATGCGGTGTCCCGCCCTGAACACGATGCTCGTCGACCACAGGTCCACGACGTGCTCTGCCGCCTCGCCCGGCGTCGCCGTGCGCACCCGCACGATGCCGTCGGTCACGTTGCGGGAGACACCGTTCTCGTCGACGTCGCACAGCCGTGCCACCCAGTCGGTCGAGGGGCCGTCCGTGGCGGCGAAGAGCACCGCCCGGACCCGGCCGGTCACCTCGGTGTCCTCGGTGAGCGGGTCGGTGGTGAAGACCAGGACGTCCTGGCGCACCTCCACGGCGGACTGATCGAGGGGACCGGGGCGGAACTCCTCGGACAGCAGGAGCGCGCCGCCGGTGGTGGGCACCGGATCCAGGGGGTCGTAGGTGAACTCCTCGGGCTGCTCGGCGGTGGACGGCGGCTCAGGGGTCAGGCGTCCGTCGGCGCGCAGATGGAAGTCGGTGTCCACGGCCCGCGACAGGGGCCATTCCGTCTCCTCGCGCCACTGGTTGATGCCCATGACGAACAGCAGCACCTTGCCGGTGTCCGGCTCCAGAGCCTCCCCGTCGCCGATCGTGCGCTGGTACCAGTCGAGTTGCAGGTCGTGCAGGCGTCCGCGCATGCCCATGAACTGGGAGTTCGCGGCGAACCCGAAGTTGACGTCGCCGATCACGTGCTGCTGGTTGGCGTGGCTCCACGGGCCCATGACCAGCGTGCCGGACCGGCCGGCGCCGCGCATGGCGGTGAAGTTGTCGAGCGTGCCCTGGCTGAAGATGTCGTACCAGCCGCCGACCTGGAAGGTGGGCAGGTCGACCTCGTCGTGCCGGTCCGTCACCCGGCAGGACCTCGCCCATTCGGGCTCCCGCCGTGACCGCTCGTAACCCAGCTCGGGCAGGTCGTGCCGGGCGAACGCGGGGAACCGCCCGGCCGGCAGCTCTCCGTAACCGCCGCCCGCCAGGCCGTCGAGATCCTGTACGAGGCCGGTGATGCCGCCCACGAGAGCGGCGGGGTCGGTGCTGTGCCGGCGCATCAGCGCGTCGGCGCCCATCATGAGAGTCCAGGGCGCTGTGATGCCGAGTTCGATCGCGCCGCCGCGCGTCCACAGTCCGTCGTCCGGATCGGACCACGTGACCATCGGCGCGATCGCCTTCAGCTCCGGTGGCTTGGACAGCGCGGCCATCCACTGGGTGTTGCCGAAATAGCTGCCGCCGATCATGCCGACGGAGCCGCTCGCGCCGGGCAGGGCGGCTGCCCACCGCACGGTGTCGTAGCCGTCGCTCTCCTCGTACGTCCACGGCTCCCACTGCCCCTCGGAGGCGAACCGGCCACGGGTGTCCTGGATGACCACCATGAAGCCGCGCCTGGCCGCCGCGAGGGGATCGAGGACGATGCCCGCCAGAGGCGTCTGCTTGCCGTACGGCAGCCGGCTCAGCAGGACCGGCCACGGCCCGGTACCCCCGGGCCGGTAGACATCCGCGCGCAGCACCGTGCCGTCACGCATCTGAGCCGGGACATCGAACTCGATCTGCATCTCCGCCATGTGCTGCTCCTTTGCGTGCCACGACGCTGTCACGCGCCATGGTCCGGCCCGTCCCCCCGTGCGCACTACACCCGAACGGGGGTGACCATGGCACGCTCGGCGGTCACGCCGGCAGGGTCAGCAGGTCGGCCAGCGCGTCGGGCCGTACCAGGGCGATGAAGTGGCCGGCCTCCGCGGCCTGCGTGAAGTCGGCCGCCGCCAGCAGCTTCTTGTTGGCCTCCCGGCCCGAGACGCGGGACCAGTCCTTCTCGCCGTAGACAAAGTGGACGGAAGCCTTGACCTCGGGGTAGCGCGAGCGGGCCGCGATGAGGCTGGGCAGAGCCTGGTACACGCCTCGTGCGACGGCCGGGTAGCCAGGGCGGCGGCCCACCTGGAGGAGTTCGTCCACGTAGTCCTCGCGCAGCGCGCTCTTGTCGACCAGCCCGCCCTGGAGGATCTTCTGGAAGACGGCCCTGGGCTCCACCCCGGCGACCACCGGGCCCACGCCCGGTACGAGGATGCCACTGACCAGCATGCGGGCGAGGAGGCTGGAGCGGGGGCCGACAACACCGCACCCGGAGGTACCTCGTGACCACTGACACCCACTCCTCGCCGGCCCGACCTCGCTGCCGCCCACAGCGTTTCTCCGAGGACGGTCCACCGGGCCTTCGCGTCGACCGGGGACACCGTCGGGACGGTCATCCGCATGCACCGCCTGGCAGCGGCCAGAGCCGACCTGGTGAACACGAACCTCTCCATTGCCGCGATCGCGCACCGGTGGGGTTTCTGCGATGCCAGCCACTTCGGACGGGAGTTCCGTCGAGAGTTGACAAGGATTTGTCCTTGCGTGACACCGATCTTCCTGTCCGGTGCTCTGCCCTGCAGGGGTTGTCCGCGCTCGTCACCGAGATCGGCGGCTCGGGCCCCGAACTCCTCGCGGCTATGGCTTCGACGAGGGGAGGATCGCCGAGGGCAACTCGTTCGCCAGTCTCCGACTGGTCGAGCGCGTTCTCGAGGAAACGGCCGGCCGATTCGCGCTTCCGGACCTCGGGTTGAGGATGGCGGCGCAACAGGATCTGCATGTGCTGGGACCGCTGGCGATCGCCATGGAGAACTCACGCACGATCGGCGAGGCCGTCGAGTGCGCGAGCCGGTACCTGTTCGTCTACAGCCCGGCTCTCTCACTCGAGGAAACCGACGATCCGCTGGGAAGTCCCGGTGTGGTCGGCCTTCGCTAGGCGACCATGGGCATCAACGCATCACCACAGGCGATCGACTACGGCATCGGGATCGTCCACCAGTCCTGACACTCATCCACGGCGACGCACCCTACGGGCTTCGTTCGGTCCTGCTTCCACACGCTCGCCTGGCACAGGAAAGCTCCTACCGGAAGCACTTCGGGGCCGAGGTCAGATTCGACTGTCCGAGCGCGGTCCTGCGCGTCCCGAGCCAACTGTTCTCGACACCGGTCAGCGGCGGCGACGACCTGCTTCACGACATCGCGATGGACCATCTCGAAACACACTTCGGCCACCAGCACGTGCCGATGTCGGACCTGGTCGCAGCGATTCTCAGCGAACAGCTCGGATCCAGCGGTCCTGACCTGTCGAGGGTCGCGCGCCTGCTGAGTCTCCACCCGCGTTCACTGCAGCGGTCCCTGTTCAAGGAGGCAACGACCTTCTCCGGTGTCGTCGATCGTGTACGCAGGAGTCAGGCCCTGGACTTGATCACGACGACCGACCTGTCCTTCTCGCGGATCGCGGCCAGCCCGGGGATGCAGGAACAGTCCAGCCTCACTCGTGCGGTACGTCGGTGGTTCGACACGTCACCTTCCAGACTGCGACGCGAAGGACAGGAGCCGAAAGGACATTCCGCCCTCATCGACTGATCGTGCTCCGCGAGCCCCGAGCCGGCCCCGGGTGGTCTCGTCTCTCTACGGTCTCAAGTCCGCCGTCACAGGTCTGCGCTCGGAGTTGCCTCTGCCCGGGATGGTCTGTCCGGCCCAGATGACCTTGCCCTCACTGCTGTGCGGTGGCCCCAGCGCTCGGCGAGCTTGGCGACCAGGAGCAGGCCGCGGCCGCCGGCATATGCACAGGCCACAGCTGGTGCGCGGGAAGCGTCAACGCCCGGACCCTCGCTCGCCGCCCGGTCGGGATCTCGCGGCGAGCGAGGTCGGCCAGCTCGGCGGGACGGGAGAACAATATTCCCCAACTCTCGCCGAGCCGTTCATGAAAACGCAGTTCACCGGTGGCGGACTCTGCCGTGGAATCGGGGGCGAGGTCACCTATTTGGAGCGTCATTTCGTCGTTCTCCTTCTACCAGGGTGGGGTGTGGGTATCGCCGCCCTGCAGGGGCTTTCGCGGGTGGGACCCCGGGCGGCCGTGCGGGCGAAAGCGGTCGCCTCGGCCGGCAGGCGCGCGGCGGCGGTATCGGCGTCGCCGCCATCCGAAGGATCCCGCTGCACACAGTGGGCTAAAACCCCGCCGTTGTCCGATGTGGTGTGCCCGGTCATGCTTCGAGCACTACCGCGAGTCCCTGGCCGACGCCGATGCAGATCGCGGCGACTCCGATACCGCCGCCGCGTGCGGCAAGTGCGTGTGCGAGGTGTCCGACGATGCGTCCTCCGGAGGCGCCGAGGGGGTGGCCGATGGCGATGGCGCCGCCGTCGACGTTCACCTTCCGGGGATCGAGTTCGGGCCAGAGCCGCATGCAGGCGATGCTCTGGGCGGCGTATGCCTCGTTGAGTTCGACGAGGTCGACGTCCGACCAGGTTCTGCCGGCGCGGGCGAGGGCGCGGTTGGCTGCCTCCACCGGGGCGATGCCGAAGACGTCAGGGTCGTTGCCGGCCACTCCTCGTCCGGTGATGCGGGCCAGGGGTTGTGTTCCGGGCAGTGCGTTCTCGGCTCCGAGCAGTACTGCGGAGGCACCGTCGTTGAGGGGAGAGGAGTTGCCCGCTGTGACGCTTCCGTTGGCGACGAATGCCGGCTTGAGCGCGGCGAGGGCGGCCATGCTCGTGTCGTCGCGGATGCCCTCGTCACGGTCGAGGTGGACACCGGGGAGACCGATGACCTCTGCCGCGTAGGCGCCCTCGGTGAATGCGCGCGCCGCGTTCTGATGGCTGCGCAGGGCGAAGTCGTCCTGTTCCTCGCGTGAGATGGCGAAGCGTTCCGCGAGGATCTCGGCTGTCTGTCCCAGGGGGATGGTCCACTGCTCGGGCATGCGGGGGTTCACGAGCCGCCATCCCAGGGTTGTGGAGACCATGGTCGCGTTGCCTGCCGGGTAGGCTCGATCCGGCTTGGGCACGACCCACGGTGCGCGGCTCATCGACTCGACGCCGCCGGCGAGCACGAGCGTTGCGTCACCTGCTTCGATGGCGCGGCTGCCCTGGATGACCGCCTCGACTCCGGAGCCGCACAGGCGGTTGACGGTCACGCCGGGCGTGCTGGTGGGGAACCCCGCCAGCAGTGCGCCCATTCGGGCCACATCGCGATTGTCCTCGCCGGCGCCGTTGGCGTTGCCGAAGACGATGTCGTCGATCCGCTCCGGGTCCAGGTCCGGCTGCCGCTCGACGAGGGCGCTCATGACATGTGCGGCGAGGTCGTCCGGGCGTACGCCCGCCAGTGCTTTGCCGTACTTCCCGAAAGGGGTTCGTAGCGCGTCATATACGAAGCTGGCGGTCATGACCTCGTCCGTTTTCGTTCATGGTCGTCGAGTGGCGGGATTGTGCTGGCGTCTTGTCAGGAACGGTCGGCAAGGGGGACAGCTCGTCCATCCCTGAGGTGCAGGCCGGTCGCCGAGGTGAGCGCGTCGATCGTGGCGGTGCCGAACAACTCGCGCACCGCAAAGCCGGCGGGGGTGATGTCGAATACCGCGTGGTCGGTGTAGACGCGGGTGACGCAGCCCACGCCGGTGAGGGGGTAGGTGCACTGTGTGACGAGTTTTGGTGTGCCGTCCCGGGTGAGCAGATCAGTCATCACCCACACCGACTTGGCACCGATCGCCAGGTCCATCGCCCCGCCGACCGCGGGTATGGCGTCGACGGCGCCGGTGTGCCAGTTGGCCAGGTCGCCGTGCTCGGATATCTGGAACGCCCCGAGCACGCAGATGTCCAGGTGCCCTCCGCGCATCATGGCGAACGAGTCGGCGTGGTGGAAGTAGGAGGCTCCCGGCCGCTCGGTCACCGGCTGCTTCCCCGCGTTGATGAGGTCTGGATCGATGCGGCCTGGCGCTGGTGCGGGCCCCATCGCCAGCATGCCGTTCTCGGTGTGCAGGACGACTTCCACGTCTTCGGGGATGGCATCGGCCACGAGCGTCGGCGCGCCGATCCCCAGGTTCACGACGGAGCCCTCGGGAATGTCGAGCGCTATGCGGGCGGCGAGTTCGCGGCGGGAAAGGCCGGGGCTGAGAACGGTCATCGGTTTTCGTCCCGTGATTCGATGGTGCTCGGGTTCGGGTTGCCCTCCGCGTCCGCGGCGCCGACGAAGGCACCCTCACGCAGCCACGTCCGCTCTCCGACACCGACCACCCGATCGACGAAGATCCCCGGCGTGACAACGGTCTCGGGATCGATCGCGCCCAACTCCACGACGCGGTCCACCTGTACGACGGTGCTCTGCGCGGCGGCAGCCATGATCGGCCCGAAGTTCCGCGCGGTCCTGCGGTACACCACGTTGCCCCAGCGGTCGGCCAGATGGCCGCTCACCAGCGCATGGTCGGCGTGCAGAGGGTGTTCCAGCACGTGGTCGCGCCCGTCGATGACCCGATGCTCCTTGCCGGCGGCCAGCGGGGTGCCGAAGCCGGTTGGAGTGAAGAAGGCGCCGATTCCCGCGCCTGCGGCTCGGATGCGTTCAGCCAGTGTCCCCTGCGGGGCGAGTTCGAGCTCGATCTTCCCCGCCCGGTAGAGGCGGTCGAAGACATAGGAGTCGCTCTGGCGCGGGAACGAGCAGATGATCTTGCGGACGCGGCCTGCGGCGAGCAGAGCGGCCAGGCCCGTGTCTCCGTTGCCCGCGTTGTTGTTGATGACCACGAGTTCGCGGGCGCCCTGCTCGAGAAGGGCGTCGATCAACTCCACGGGCTGACCGGCTCTGCCGAAGCCACCGATCATGATCGTTGCCCCGTCCTCGATGCCCGCCACGGCCTCGGCGACACTCGGACAAACTTTCGAGATCACGTGACATCACCCTTTCGCGAAGCGGCCTCAATGCCGCCCCGCTGGCGGTAACGGTACATCGAGAGAGGCGATTCGTACATAGTCAAAATGCTAATGACTATGTACAAGGCATGTTGTCGAGGGGCTGTGCCGCACTTCCGCCGGGCAACTGGGCCATGCGTCAAAGGGTTCACCCGGGGCCGGGTCAGCCGCCTTTGGCACCCGTAGTCACGTGCAGGGCGGTGCGGCCGGCTGCGTTGATCGCCGAACCGAGAGCGAACGGCGCAGACAGCGACTGGGCGGCGGTTCCGGACTGGGCGGGCCGGGTGAGACCAGCACCGAGGTCGGTCGGCAGCGCGGTGGGCTTGGGTCCGAGGGCGGCGCCGCTCATGGAACCCAGGTGCCGTTGGCAACCGGCCTCCGGCCGAAGGGAGTTCCGGCAGCAGAGGGCTGGTGACGTAGGTGAGATCGGGGCAGCGAAGGCCGCCTGCAGAGCCTGCCCCGCGATCAGCGACGCCCGCGTTCGACGCGAGGCCGCACGGGGCTCAAGCTGGAGACGGCCCGCGTGACGAAGCGGCAGCCGACGAGCATCCCGCGAACTCCGCCGGGCAGATCACACCGTACGGCGAGGTCGCCCGGCGTGCCGCGGCGGGAGGCGTCAGCCATGCTTCGGCGTCGCCGTCCGGCCGGGCCTACTCGGTCTCTGTGACTGAGCATCTTCGGCAGCGCCCGCACCGCGCGCGACGGCGTCCGCTTGCGGACGCCGTCGCATCACCGCGCCGAGGAGAGCCCGCGTTCCTTCAGACGAGCCCGATAGGCCCGTACGTTCTGGGTGTTCCCGCAGGTGGTGACGTCGTGCCAGAGACGCGAGCAGTTCTTGGAACGGTCGTAGAACGCGCCGCGACAGCGAGGGTTCGCACACACCTTCAGTCGCCGCATCGTGTCGGCATAGGTGGCTGCGGCCAGTTGGATCATGACGTACGAGCGGAGAAGTTCGACACCCTTGCCGCGAGCGTGCAGCCGCGCGCCTCCGGCGTCCAGACTGACGGCTGCCGTCGTCTCGATCGACGGCGCGGCGACGGCGGCGGATGGTTCGTCGGCATGCCCGGTGGCCAGCGCGGCACGGAGGTCGTCGCGCAGCGATCGGAGGCGAGCGAGGCCCCGTGCATCAAGGGGGCCTGGAGCGGAAGGAGCGGTGGAGTCGATGCTGCTGAGCGTTGCGAGGGAGGACCGGAGCCACGGCTCCGCCGTATCGACGGACTCCAGGAGGTCAGGCCGGCGTGGCTTGCCCAGGCTCGCTGTGTTCAAGAGGTCCTGTACGAATCCCAGCCCGCCCGGGGCGTTGTGCTCGACTTCCTCATAGCGGGCCGAGGCCGGCCATTGGACCGCCGCACTCATCGTGTCCTCCTGGTGCCGTCAGGGTTCTTGCATCGCCTCTGTAAGAGCCTATCGCTTTCACCTGTGACCCATGGCCAGAGCGCATGAGCGGGGCCGCCTGCACGACGGCCCCGCGAGGGAACCCCTATTCCCCGGTGAAGTCGACGGTGGGCCGGGGCTGTCCGGCCTTGTAGGCCGTCACGGCCGACGTGAGAGCGACAGCCACGTCCTTGGACTCGAAGAGGGGGATGGCGATGTCGAACATCGAGTCGTCGGCTGCGCTCACACCCCCCGCTTCCCACATCCGCAACAGCGCCTTGTGCGCGGCGTGCGCCCGGGTGGGCCCTGCGGCCACCTTGCGCGCGAACGCCCGGGCGGCTTCGAGGACTTCGTCATCGGGGAGGACGTGGTTGACGACTCCGGCCTGCGCCATGGTGGCAGCGGGCACCTGTTCCGAGGTCAGTGCCCATTCGTAGGCCCTGGCGCGGCCGGCCCGAGCGGCCGCTCGGTAGATGCCGCCAAGCAGGGTGACGATGCCCAGCGTCTGCTCGGGGTGCCCGAACCGTGCGCCCTCGCCGGCGAAGATGACGTCGGAGCGCAGGGCGAGTTCGAAGCCCCCGCCGAAGCACAGGCCGTTCACCGCTGCGATCACTGGCACGGGAATCTGCTCGAAGCGGTTGAAGGCGAACATGTACCGCTCGAACAGCATGCGCAGCTGCCGCACGTCGAGGTCGGGCCACGTGACGATGTCCCCGCCGAAGCAGAAGTCAGGCCCTTCGGCCCGCAGCAGGATCGCCCGCGCCCCCGATGACTCCGCCTTCTCGACCGCTGCGAGCAGCTCCTCGGCCATCTGTTCGTCGATACGGTTCTGCGGCGGGTTGTCCAGGACGATCTCGGCGACGTGGTCGTTGATGTCGAACCCAAGATGGCTCATCGGTCTTCCATTTCTTTCCTGCGGACACGGCTGCTGAAGGTGGCCACGCGCGACATACGGGGAACTGGGCTATGCGCCCTGAGCGGGCTGCGGGTCGCCCGCATAGAAGTGGTCGGGCGGGACGATGCCGGCCAGCCGGTCGCGGACCGTGGCGGAGAATCGCAGGACTGCTCCGAGCGGACGATGGTGGATCGCCGCCCGGACGACATCGCCCTCTGCGTTCTTCTCCAGAAAAGTGACGCCGGAGAACTCCACTCCACCGAACGCCGTCGCCTTCCACTGCAGGTAGGTCGTGGTGGCGGCGGAGGCCTCGGCGGTGAACTCCAGCGACTCGTAGATCGTGCTCGCAGCCGCGAGAGCGGAGGCGACGAGCGACCGACCGGCGATCGGCCGGGCAAGAATGCTGGCCTCCAGCACGACATCCTCGGCGAAGCCCTGGGCGAAGGTGTTCTCGGAATGTTCCGAGAAGCCGCTGCGCCAGCCCGAAGCCGCATCGCCGGCATTCAGGTTCTGGAGGAAGCCGAGGACTTCGCGGGCCAGGGCGTGGGGGTGCTCCACGTGCAGCCAGTGCCCACCGCCGGGCACCGTCGCCTGACGCGCAGCAGGGAAGCGAGGCGCGATGGCACCCGTGACAACTTCCTCGGTGACGAAACCGTCGCTGTCGCCCCGGACGATGAGGACGGGGCCCAAGTACGCGCTCTGTTCCGGTGCCTCCTCGGCACCGTTGTTCCAGATGTCGACGTACCGTGCGACCACGGGCGGGGCGACCAGCAGGCCGCTTCGGCCCAGCTCGTCCAGTGCCTCCTTGTCGAGCGCCGGCGAGAGCTGGGTGCGAACGGCACGCTGGGCCTCCGCGTTCCCGCCGAGTGCCCGGAACGGCACGACGGCTTCCTCGGGCAGACGGGTGCCCCCGAGCGGGACCGGCGTGAGCAGAACCAGTCCGGCGACGCGCCCGGGCCGGGCGGCGGCCGCGAGTTCAGCAACCTGGGAGCCCACGCTCTGGCCCACCACGACGACGGGGCCCTTGATGTCGTCGACGACGGATGCGACCTCGTCGGCGAACAGGGCCAGGCTCAGCTTCTCCACGTCCCCGGCGGAGGACGCACGGGTCCCGGAACCCGGAAGATCGATACGGGCCGTCGCCACGGCACCCTTCAGGGCTTCGACGAAGCCGTCCCAGACGGTGGCATCGTCCAGGAAGCCGTGGACGAGCAGCAGTGTCGGCGCCTGCGGGAGCGCCTCGCCACCGCCGGTACCGGCCGGGTCGGTGCGAACAAGGTCTCTGGTCATTTCGGTTCCGTCCTCGTTGATCCGGAAGGCGACCATTCCGCCGTGTCGATGGGTGAGAAGTCCGTCGGACGTTCGTCGAGCCGCGCGCTGCGCGTCACGCGCAGACGCTCGACGAGCTCCTCGGGAAGGGGCGTGGTGAAGATGTTGTCGACGAGCGAGTACTCGGCGGCCAGACGCCCAACGGCCCCCAGGGCACCGATGTCGATGCGCCCGCCGGGCAGGTAGAGGTCGTCGCGCACGTGGAAGCGCTCCACGCGCCCCCAGACCACGTGGTCCGGCATCGGGGGCATGGGGATGATCCGATCGACCACGCACTCCAGGGAAATGGGGGCGTCGGCGATCCGGGGCGCCGCTACGACCTCGCACGTGCCCTTCTCCAGGCCGAGTGCCTCGAATTCGTCGACCTCCGGGTCGAACTCGAAGGCGGAGCGGTGCACCTCGTCGGCATGGCCGATCGACGCCATGTTCACCACGAACTCACCGGTGTCCTGGATGTTGACGAACGTGTCCTTCAGCGTGATCTCGTCGGAGCGGGGCTGAAGGGAGATCGACACGATCGGGGGGAGGCGGCCGACGACGGTGAAGAAGGACACCGGGGCCACGTTGCCGATGCCCGCAGTCGACCGGGTACTGACCCAGGCGATCGCGCGCGGCAGAACGCTGCCGATGAGAAGTTTGTAGCTCGACCTGGCGTCGAGCGATGCCGTATCGATGATCATTTGCACTCTCCGTTGAACGCCTCATCCGAAGGGCTGCCGGTCTCGGCCTGCTCTCGGCGCCGCGACGATGGCCGACTCGATTCCCGGTCGGTACCGGGTTGCAGATAGCCCCGGGAAGCGCGGGGCGAGAGGGACGACCCCTGATGTGTACAGGAGCGTAGCGCTTACATATGTGACAACGCCAGGTGTGCGTCATCTAAGAAATGACAGAGCCATACCGTTGTCACCTGTGTACCAGGCTGTTAGGGTCCGCCGCTATGAGAGCAACAACGCTTCCAGGTCTCACCGGGGAACCGGCACTGGAGATGCTCCACGCCGCGCCACTGAGACCCGCGGCACCAGGAACGCCCCAGTTGCTGTTCGTGCACGGTCTTGGCTACGCCGCCTGGGTCTGGGAGGACTGGATGGCCGCGGCTGGACACGACAGCTGGGCGGTCTCCCTGCGCGGCCACGGCGGCAGCGGCGGCACCACCGCCCGCTCCGCGCTGAGCGACTACGAGGCCGACGTCGTCCGCGCCGCACGCTCGCTCCCGGGGCCCGTCGTGCTGATCGGGCACTCCATGGGCGCGCTCGTCGTCCAACGCGCGGCCGCGGCGGCGAACGCCGCTGCCATGATCCTGGTCGCTCCGCTGCCCCCACGCCCCGCGGTGCACACGATTCTGGCGGTACTGCGCCGGCAGCCGTGGGAAGTGCCGCGCTACATGGCCGGCAGGCCGCTCAAGCTCGGTCCCCACATCCTCTACGCCTACCCGGACGACCCGGCGACGGCCGAGGCGAGCAAGCGCCTGACCCCCGACTCCCCGCTCGTCCAGTACCAGTTCCTCTTCCACCGGCCGACGCGCGTGCCGCCGCTGCCGGTCCTGGTACTCGCCGCCGCGAAGGACCGGCTCGTGCCCCTCGTCTCCGTACGGTCCACCGCGCGGCGCTACGGGGCGCGACTGCGGAAAATCGCCGGCGTCGGACACACCATGATGCTCGACCCGGAATGGTCCGAGGGCTGGAAGCAGATCGAGTCCTGGCTCGCCGACGGCCCCCCGACGGCAGCCCACCCCACCGGCCCGCCACCCACCCGGCGCGGCAGGAGTGACACCAAGGAAAAGAGAAACCATGGCTGACAGGCGAGACGTGGCCTTCACCGCCGACGGTGGAGTGACTCTGCGCGGCTGGTACTTCGTACCCGAAGGCGAAGGTCCGCATCCGGCCATCTCCATGGCTCACGGCTACGCGGGCGTCAAGGAGCACGCCCTGGAGGGCTTCGCCCGGCGGTTCGCCGAGGCGGGCTTCGCCGTACTCCTCCACGACCACCGCACGTTCGGCGCCAGCGACGGCGAGCCACGTCAGGACGTCAATCCGTGGGTGCAGGCCGAGGACTGGCGCCGGGCGATCTCCTTCCTGGAGGCGCAGCCCGAGGTCGATCCGGACCGGCTCGGCGTCTGGGGAAGCAGTTTCGCCGGCGGGCACGCCATCGTGCTCGGTGCCACGGACCGGCGCCTGAAGGCCGTCGTCGCGCAGGTCCCGAACATCAGCGGCTACCGGCAGGGCCTTCGGCGGGTGCCTCCGCATCTCGTTCCCGCCCTTGAGGAGGGGTTCTCGGAGGAGGAGCGCAGAGCCGCCCGCGGAGAACCACTCGACTACCAGCAGATCGTCAGCGCCGATCCCGCGGTCCGCGCGTCCTACTACTCCCCGGACGCGGTCGACTTCTATCTCCAGGAACTTCCCGAGGGAGTCTGGGAGAACAAGGTGACCGTGCGCTCCACCCGCATGGCGCGCATGTACGAGCCCGGGTCGTTCATCCGCAGGGTGTCCCCCACGCCTCTGCTGATGATCGTTGCCAAGGACGATTACCTGACGGTGACCGACGTCGCTCTCGAGGCCTACGAGGACGCCCTCGAACCCAAGAAGCTGATCCTCATCCCCGGCGGCCACTTCGACCCGTACCGCGCCCAGTTCGAGCGCGCCGGCTCGGAAGCACTCGACTGGTTCCGGAAGTTTCTGCAGGCATAGAAACGAGTGCGCCCCACACGGCCGCCTCGACCGCGGGGCACGGGCCCCATGACGACCAAACGACAGGAGTCGGCCATGGCCGGTAAGAAGGACCTACGATACGCAGTCCACATCTCACCCTCGATCCCCACCGAGATCAGTGATCTGCCGCCCGGTGTGGAGCGGCGGATGTGGTCGCCCATCTCCTCGACGCTCGTCTACGGCGAGCGGGACGCGGTACTCGTCGACCCGGTCATGACGGTCCAGCAAGCCGTCGCGCTCGCCGAGTGGGTGGAAGCGTACGACCGGAATCTGACGACGGTCTACGTCACCCACGGGCACGGAGACCATTGGTTCGGGCTGGCGACTCTCCTTGAGCGCTTCCCGAACGCCCGAGCGGTCGCAACGCCGGCGGTCGTCGAGCACATGGCGAAGCAGATGGAGCCGGGCTTCGTCGAGAGTTTCTGGAACGCGAGGTTCCCGGGCCAGATCCCGGACCGCCTCGTGGCAGCCGACCCGATGGAGGACCGGGTGCTCGAACTCGAGGGCCGGGAGTTGACGGTCGTGCCGCTCGGTCACACCGACACCGACGACACGACCGCACTGCACGTCCCGTCCATCGGGCTCGTGGTCGCCGGGGATGCCGCCTACAACGACGTGCACCTCTATCTCGCCGAGTCGCCGAGCGAGGGCCGCAAGGCGTGGAAGGAGGCGCTCGGCGTGCTGGCCGGCCTCGGAGCCGACCATGTCGTGGCGGGGCACAAGCGTCCCGGCCGGCCCGACTCCCCCGGCATCCTCGCCGAGACCCGCGCCTACATCGATGACTTCGAGGACTGCGTCGCGCGCACCGCCTCCACGGAGGAGCTCTACCAAGCGATGCTGGAGATCCACCCGGACCGGGTCAACCCGGGCGCCCTGTGGGGCTCGGCCCGGTCGGTGAAGGGCTGAACTGTCAGTGGGTCAGCTCACCGGGAGGGCGTCGAACACCGCGTGGTGCACGCTGACGCGGGCCGATGCCGTGAGGCGGCCGATCACCGCCTGGTAGCGGTCCAGGACATACGCCTGCCGGACCTCCTCGCGTGCCGCGGCGAAGGACTGGTGCGGGAAGTCGCCGCGGTGGGCGGTGAAGTAGGACCGAAGGGCGCTGTCGGACGTGCTGATGGCCCGCGTGTCGGTGAGCCTGTCCCGGAGGGCGGCGGCGAGGTTGCTCAGGACATAGGTGAAGTAGTTCGATTCGGTGTACTGCACCGGGCCGTAGATGACCTGGTGGGCGGCGACGGCCTTTCGGCGGCGGGCGTTCTCCGTCTGCCAGTTGTGCAGGAAGGCGTCGTACCCGGAATCCGCCACGAGGCCCTGGTGATGGGCCAGGGTCAACTCGACGGTGATCCTGGTGACGTCGGCGAGTGCCCGCTCGCGGAGGTATGCGGCGGGTGTCCGGCCGTCGTGCGGAGTGGTCCAGAAGTGAGGGCCGTCCACGGCCCCGAACCTCTGCCGGAAGTGGGTGAAGGTCGCCGCTCTCTCCTGGGCGAGGTAGAGGGCGAACTCTCGTACCGGAATCTCTTGGCCGTCGATCGTGGCCACCACCGCTGTGACGGGTGGGGCCGGTGGCCGGCTGTTCCGCATGTCAGGGAGCAGGACCGCCGCGGTGACGGCTGCCGCGGCCAGCACCGCGGCGACGGCGATCAGCCAGAGCGGCACCGTGGGGCGTGCCGCGGCGGACGTACGCGCCGAGGCGGCTGTGCGGCCCCGGCCGCCACGGTTGCCGCGCGGACGGTCTTGCGCCGGTGTCCGGGGCCGGTGCGTAGAGGTGCTCATCGTCGGCTCCTTTCTCGTGGGTACGTCCGAAGGGGCGACGGGTGCCCGGCCCGGGTCGCGTGCTGCTCTGACCGGGTGGGCACCCGTCGCCCGGCGCCGCTGGTTCAGCCGGCGGCGAGGGTCTGGATCTCAGCGGTGCTGAGCACCCGGTTGTAGAAGTGGACGTCGTCGATCTGGCCGTTGGTGAAGTCCACCGGCCCCTGGTTGTAGGTGCCCGCGCCGATGAGGGTCGCGCCGTTCGCCTTCCAGGGGGAGGTGAACGACGTGCTGCCCTGGAGGGTGCCGTTGACATACAGCGAGATCGTCTGTGCGCTGCTGTCGTACACGCCGAGGACGTGGTACCAGGTGCCCGTCGTCGCCGCGGAGCCGGCCGTCACTGATGTGGCCGCGGACGCGTTCGCGTCGGAGGCCCGGGTGACGAAGGTGAACTTGCCTCCTGACAATTGCAGGTAGAAGGGGCTGACCTTGCCGCCGACGAGGCTGGCGAAGGTCTGGTTGTTGCCGCTGACGGAGTTGAGTTTCACCCAGGCACCGACCGTGTAGCTCTGGCTCGTGTCGATCACCGAGGAAGGGACGACCGCCATGGTGACGGCGGTGCCGTCGAAGCTGAGCGAGTCGCTGCCGACCTTGCCGCTGCCCGCCCAGGTGGCGTTGCCCTCGGTGTAGCCGTCGTCGGTGTTGCCGAGCACGTTGGTGACGGTCTGTCCGCTGCCCTCGTCGAGCTGGTAGTAGCCCGCGGCGCCGGTCCCGAGGGCGTACGCCTCACGGGTGGTGATCGCCCGGGGGATCATCCGTACGTCGTCGATGGCGCCGTTGGCGAAGTCGACGTTCGCGCCGTTCCACTTGGCCCGGCCGATCGTGGTGTGGCCGGTGGCCTTCCACGGTGAGGAGAACGCCGTGGTGCTCTGGAGTTGGCCGTTGACGTACAGCGCGATGGTGTGGGCGCTGTTGTCGTACACACCGGTCAGGTGGTACCAGGTGCCGACGGCGGGACTGCCGCCGGTGACCTGCTTGAACGTCGCGCCGGTCGAGTCGGAGCTGCGGACGGTGAAGGCGAAGGTGCCGTTCGACAGCTGGAGGTAGAAGGGGCTGATGTTCGACCCGTCGATGCTCGCGTAGGTCTGGTTGCCGGTGACGCTGTTCGGCTTCACCCAGGCGGAGACCGTGTAGCTGCCGCTGGTGTCGACGGCGGGGGTGGGCACGTCCACCCAGGAGTTGCTCGCGCCGGTCAGGCTGACCGCGCCCGAGCCGACCTTGCCGGTCGTCCAGGAGGCCCCTGCCTGCAGTGTGCCGTTGTTGGCGCCGCCGGTGAGGTCGGCGGTGGCGGTACCTGAGCCCTCGTCGAGCGGCCAGTACGCGCCCGCGTGGGCCGTGGGTCCGGAGACGGCCGGGCCGTTGTAGGCGCCGATGTTGGGCGCTGCGGTGGCGGAGACGGTGTTGCCGAAGTAGTCCTGGCCGCCGTTGCCGGAGACGACCGCGCCCGCGCCGAGGGCGGGTGAGCCGCTGCGCAGTTTGTAGACCGCCGCGGAGGACCGGCCCGTTCCGCCGGCACCCGGGTTCACGAACAGCGGGTCTGCGGTGATCTTCGCCGAGTCGGCCGGTTCACTGGCGGGGTGGTTGCCGTAGAACAGGTTGTGGGTCCACGTCGTTCTGGTGGTGGAGTAGCCGCCCGTTCCCAGCTTGTAGACGATGTTGTTCGAGAAGGCGACCGTGCTGTTAGGGGTGCCGCCGGTCACGCCGCCGTTGTCGCCCTCGCCCATGTAGATCGTGTTGTTGTACACCTGGGCGGTGGTGTTGCTGTCGACGCCGCCCATGCCGGGGAAGACCGCGTTGGACGCGCCGTCGTTCTGGCTGATGTTGTAGCGGATCACCGAGGACTTGGCGCCGAAGCCGCTGCGGCAGCACCACTCGGTGAAGCCGAACGGGTTGTCGTGGCTCCAGTTGTACTGGATGACGGTGCCGGTGTTGTTGTTGTCGATGTCGAAGGCCTGGCCGTCGACGAAGTTGCGGTACTGGCGGGAGACCTCGTTGTTCTGGAACACCGCGTTGGTGGTCCACCCGTTCCACAGGCCGGCGCCCGAGTAGCGGTAGCCGTTGTCGGTGGCGACGTTGTTCTGGATGACCGGTGAGGCGCAGAAGACGCAGACGATGTCGTTGCCGCCCATGTCGGTGAGCGTGTTGCCGTCGATGACGACGTTGGTGGTGTTGATGTTGTGGTTCAGGCCCACGAGTGAGCCGATGTAGATGCCGCCGGCGTCGTCGTGCGTCAGCGTGTTGTTGCTGATCTGGACGTCGTCCCAGCCGCTGGTGGTGTTGTTGTCGGTGACGTCGAAGGCGATGCCGGAGGACTGGCTCGGCTGGACGGGGTTCTGGACGTTCGCCCAGTAGCCCTTCACGTCGTGGATGTTGTTGTTCAGGATGTGGATTCCGGCGAGGATGCCGGTGGTGTCGTTCTCCAGCTGGATGCCGCTGCGCAGCGCCGCGCTGGCGGCCGGATTGGTGATCTCCAGGTTCTGGATGGTCCAGTACTGCTGGTCCTTGAGGTAGATGGTGGCCGCGGCACCGCCTCCGTTGAGGATGGGAGCGGCACCGGATCCGTAGCTGGAGACCACGATCTGGTTCCCCGAGGCGCCGGATCCCTGGGGCTGGAGTTCACCGGTCCAGGAACCGCCGGACTGGAACAGGATCTGGTTGCCGGCCGTGAACGTCGTCGCGTTGACGTTCGTGAGCGTCTTCCATGGGGTGCTGGTGCTGCATCCGTCGTTGCTGTCACTGCCGGACGACGACGAGATGTAGTACGTGGTGCAGGTCGCCGCGTGGGCTGCCGTGCTGGGGACGAGCACCAGTCCCAGCGTGGCAGCCGCGCTGCCCAGGGCCGCCATGAGGCGGCGTGGCCATCTTCGCATTGCGTTCCTCTTCGAACGGAGCGGATGAGTGAGGTGAAGCAGACCGGTGCGCACGCCGTGCCCGGCGATACGGGGAGAGGGGCGCGCCGAACGCACCGGTCGATCAGGGAGGCGGCGGCCAACTTGCCGGAGGCAGGGCGCGGTTGCCGCTCTCAGCCCTTGACGGCGCCGCTGAGCAGGCCGGACATGATGTGCCGCTGAACCGCGACGAAGAAGACCACCATCGGGACCAGGGCCATGACGCTGAGGGTCAGGAAGGCGGGCCAGTCGACCTGGAACTGCCCGACCGAGGTGTAGACCTCCAGCACGATCGTGCTCTTGCCCGGGTCGCTGAGGTACACGTTGGGGGTGAAGAAGTCGTTCCAGATCCACATCGTCTGGAACACCGCGACGGTGGCCAGGATGGGCCGGATCAGCGGCAGTACGATCCGCCAGAAGACCTGCCACGGACCGCAGCCGTCCAGCCGGGCCGCCTCGATGACCTCGAACGGCAGGGTGGCCATGTAGCCCTGGATGACGAACCAGCAGAAGATCGATCCGGCGCTGTAGACAAGCACGAGGCCGTTCAGGCTGTTGACCAGGCCCAGCTTCACGAAGATCTGGTAGACGGGGATGAGCGTGGACTGGGTGGGCACGACGAACGCGAGCAGAAGGAGCTTGCCGAAACGCCGGTTGAACCTGGTGGGGCGGATCGTCAGGGCGTAGGCCGCCATGGCGCCGATCAGCACCATCAGGGCGACCGAGAACACCGTGACGTAGAGGGTGTTCGCGAAGGCCGCCGCGACGGGAACCTGGTTCAGGACCCGCCGGTAGGTGGAGAAGTCCGGTGAGGTCGGCAGCGCCAGCGGTGAACCGGTGGTCTGCTGCTGTGACTTGAGGGTGTTGACGAGGACGTAGTAGAAGGGCAGCGCCATCACCGCGGATACGGGCAGCATGTAGGCGCTGGTGAGCCAGCCCCGAGTGCGCAGCCGGGAGAGGATCGCCGTCACCGGAACCTCCTTTCCAGCCTGCGGGTCACGGAGAGTTGCAGGGACAGCACGGTGGCGACCGCGATCAGGAAGATCACGCCCAGCGCCGCGCCGAGTCCGTAGTCGCCCTCGGCGATGCCGCGTTGCACGAGTACCTGGGTGATGGTGTAAGTGTCGTATCCGGGGCCGCCGCCGGTGAGGGTGAACGGCAGGTCGTACACCCTGAGGCCGTTGATGAGCAGCAGGAACTGACTGACCGTCATGGCCGGTGCGAGCAGCGGCAGAGTGATGCGGAAGAACTGCTGGCGCGGTGTGGCCCCGTCGATGGTGGCGGCCTCGTAGTAGTCGCGAGGGACGGACTGCAGGTAGGCGAGGTAGAGGACGGCGTGCCAGCCGGCCTGTGCCCAGACCCCGACCACGATCACCGAGACCTTGGCCAGGGTGTTGTCCGACAACCATGGCACCGGGCCGACTCCGAAGAGGCTGCCCAGGACGGAGTTGATCACCCCGGAGGACAGTGGCGACAGGACGAACGTCCACACCAGGCCGAGGATCGCCATGCTGGGCACGGCGGGGAAGAAGAACGCCGCACGGACCAGACTGCGGCCGGGGAAGCGGCGGTTGAGGATCACCGCGAGCGGAATGGCCAGGACGGTCACGATCAGGGTGGTCGCCACCGCGTACAGCAGGGTGAAGCCCAGGCCGGTCAGCACCGAGGGGTCGGTGAAGATCTGCCGGTAGTTCCGCAGCCCGACCAGGTGCCGGGTCGGTGAGGAGCCGCTGTAGTCGGTGAAGCTGTAGTACACCGACTCGGCGAGCGGCACCAGGAACAGCACCACCAGCACGACGGCGATCGGTACCAGGAACGCCTGCGTGGTCAGCTGCTCGCGCAGCCGGCGGCGGCGGCCCGGGCGGGCCCCGCCGGGTGCGGTGCCGGCGCGTGCCCGGGTGGGGAGGTCGGAGGTCTGAATGGCCATGAGGGCTGTCGCTTCCCGCTTACTTCGCGTCGAGCTGCTTGAGCTTCTTGTCCAGCGCGGCGGTGATGTCCTGGGGCTTGACCGACCCCTGGACCATCTGCTGCATCTGGGTGTTGAACTCCTGGATGAGCTCGTTGGAGTGGCGCGGCCAGGCGACGACCGGAAGGTAGATCTTGCCGGAGCGGGCGCCGAGGGCCTGGTTGGTGATGCCTTCCGCGAAGCTCGGCGTGAAGTTGCTGGTGGTGGTGATCGCCCCGCTGGACTTGCCGTACGCCTTCACGGCGCCGGGGCTCGCCAGGAATTCGAGGAACTTCAGGGCTGCCGCCGGGTTCTTGGCCTTGGGGTTGATCGCGTAGCCCGGGCTGGCGGCACCGGTCCAGTAGCTGTTGCCCTGGGTCATGCCAGGGATGGCCTCGGTCTGGAAGGACAGGTGGGGGGCGCTCTTCTGGACCGTGGGCACGTTCCAGGTGCCGGCGCCGAACATGGCCACCCGTCCGTTGGCGAACTCGCTGACCACCTGGTCGCTGGTCAGACCCAGCACCGCCTTGGGCGTCAGCTTCTGGGTGTACAGCTTGCTGTAGGCGACCAGCGGTTCGGTCCAGGTGTCGGCGAAGGTGGCCTTGCCCGCGAAGATGTCGGCGTCCGGGAAGTTGCCCTGACTGGCGAAGTACCCGCCGAGCAGACCCCACAGCGCCATGAAGTTGCCGTCGTGTGCGGCGTCGTAGTAGGGGGTGATTCCCTTGTCCTTCAGCTTGCGGCACAGCTTCAGGAACCCGTCCCAGCTGTCCGGCAGTTTGTCCGCCCCGACCTTGGCGAGCAGCTCCTTGTTGTACATGATCCCGCCGGCCCAGGAGGAGATCGACAGTCCGTACACCTTGCCGTCGACCGTCATGAAGTCCTTGTTGGCGGAGTTCATGGGCTCCAGGAACTTCTGGCCGGTCAGGTTCTTCACGAAACCGCCGCCGACCAGCTGCTTGTCCTCGGCCGTGAGGATGAAGACGTCGGCGCCGGTGTGGGCCTGGAGGCGGGTCTGCAGGGTGGAGACGTACTGCGGCACGGGAGGGGCGTAGGAGAAGGAGACACCGGTGCCGGTCTGCTTGGTGAACAGGTCCAGCACCGGCTTCATGACGGTCTGCGTGTCCCAGGAGAAGAAGGACACGGAGCCCTTGCCGCCGGCGCCGCTCGCCGCGGTGCTGGTGGAGCAGGCGGAGGTGCCCAGCGCGGTGCCGCCGAGGACGGCGGCCATGAGGCTGCCCTGGACGAAGCGTCGTCTGCTGAGCTGGGGGGTGCCGTTGTCGTTGTGGTTGATGGACATGGTGGTTCCTCTCGGGGAGCGCGCGGGGGGGCGGCGGTGTGGTGTGCGCGGGTGTGCCGGTACGGGTGTCAAGGTCAGGCGGGAGTGCCGGGGACCGGGTCCGTGGACGTCAGGGCCGGGGTCCGTAGGCGTCAGGGCCGGGGCAGGGCGTGGAACGGAACGGTGTCGCGGTCGAGCAGCAGTTGGTCGCCGTGGGTGGTGAGCCGGGCCAGCTGCACCACGGAGCGGCGCTGCGCCGGTCCGTCGCTGTCCGGGGACTGGGGGTCCCGCTCGGGGTGGGTGAAGTAGAAGATCCAGGCCGCGTCGGGTCCCGCGACGACGTCGGCGTGGTGTCCTACGCCCTGGTCGTCCTCGCGGGTGCCGGATCCGTCGAGAATGCGGCCCGCCGGGGTCCAGTCGTCGAGGTCGGCGGAGCGGAACACGTCCTGGCCGTCCCAGCAGTCCACGACCATCCAGTACCGGCCGCCCAGCGCGAAGACGTTGGGTCCTTCGTGCGGCCGGTGCTCCAGGACCGGGCCCCGTACTCGCCAGTCGTACAGGTCGGCCGAGTCCGCGGCCCAGGTGTGCGAGCCGTGGGCCTCGTCCTTGTACCACATGCGCCAGCCCGAGCCGTCGGGCAGCGGGTGGACGCAGGCGTCGATGACCTGACGTGAGCTGAGCGGCACCGGTCCGGCCTGGACCCAGTGCCACAGGTCGCCGCTGGTGTAGTGCAGGATCTGCCGGTCGTGGCCCTCCCAGCGGTCCGGTACACCGCGGATGTAGCTGACGTACATGTGGAACACCCCGTCGGGTGCCCGCACGATCTCCGGGGCCCAGAAGGTGTTGGTGCCGGGCTCGAACGGGAGGCTGTCCAGCACGCCGCGGTAGAGCCAGTCGCGGCCGTCCGCGCTGGTCGCGACGCCGATCGCGGTGCCGTGCACCCAGGCGACGCCGGGCGCGGCCACGTCTGAGCGGCGCTGTGTGTAGAACATCCACCACTGCCGGCCGTCGTACTGCACGACGGGATCGGTCGGACCCGCGTGGACGGGGTCCTCGTACAGGGGTGCCGGGGCGGGGACAAGGGAGGCCATGACGACCTTCTTCTGCCGGCGACCGCCGGCTTCGTCGGGAAGCGTGCGCCGACACACCGCGTTAACCGGGTGTTACGGCTGGGAGGCGGGATCAGGATGGCCGCCAGGTACATCGTCGTCAACCCTCTTCTGTCGGCCTTTTGCCAGACCGACATCGAACGGCACTTCCAAGCAGCCCCGCTCTGATCAGCATCTGCGCAGTTCAAGGCCATCGCCTTCGTCGCATTCTCCAATCTTGAGCCGGGGCGCAGCGAGGCCTGCCTCGCGCAAAGGGAGGTCTCGCTCTTTGACAACGATGAATCTCCGGTGCGAAGCTCGCACCACGCCGCCCCCGCAGACGAGGAGACAAGCCCCCGTGCCCCAGAGCGCCCACCGCGATCACCGAGCCGCAGGTTCGGCACAGCCGCCTCTCGGCGCGGGACCCGAACGGCCCGCCGGCTATCTCTTCGCCCACTTCACCGGCGAGCACCGCGCCGACGGCGAGCAAATCCGCTTCTCGCTCTGCGACAGCCCCCGCATGGACCGCTGGACGGAACTCACCGGCATTGCCCCGCTCGCCCCCGCGGGCGGCGGTGCGCGGGATCCGTTCCTGGTGCGGGCCGCGGACGGCAGCGGATTCCACCTGCTCGCCACCGACCTGCGCATCCACGGCGGAGCGGGCTGGGAACAGGCGATCGCGCACGGCAGCCGCGACCTGCTGGTGTGGAGTTCGGCCGACCTTCGCGGGTGGGACGGGCCGCACCGGGTCACGGTCATGCCGGAGCAGGCCGGGTGCGTCTGGGCGCCCGAGGCCGTCTATGACCCCGGCCGGGAGGAGTACCTGGTGTTCTGGGCCTCCACCGTCTACCCGGACGACGACCCGCTGCACGAGAGCCCTTCATACCAGCGCATGTACTGCGCGACCACCAAGGACTTCCGCACGTTCGGGGACCCACGGGTGTGGGTCGACACGGGGTACCCCGTCATCGACTCCACCGTCGTGGAGCACGACGGATGGTTCTACCGGTTCACCAAGGACGAGCGCCTGCCGGGCACACCGGACGCCCCCGACGCCAAGTTCGTCTTCGTGGAGCGCTCCCGGGACCTGACCGCCCCCGACTACGAGCCGGTGGCGCGGGGCGTGGGCCGCGGCACCGAAGAACTGCCGGGGCTGGCGCACGCCGAGGGGCCGATCGTGCTTCCGGCGCCCGACGGTCGGGGCTGGCTGCTCCTGCTGGACGAGTTCCTCGGCCGCGGATACGTGCCCTTCCGGGCCGACCGCCTGGACAGCCCCGTATGGCTTCCCGCGGCCGATCCGGAGGTCTGCGCGCTGCCTCCGGGACTCCGCCACGGATCGGTGCTGCCGCTCACCGAGGCCGAGTGTGCCGGGCTGCGCCGCCCGGCCCCGGCCGGAGCCTAGAGTTCGGTCATGTCCACGATGAATGACGTGGCCCAGCGGGCCGGTGTGTCGCTGAAAACGGTCTCCCGTGTGGTCAACGGCGAGCCCAACGTCAGCGAGCAGACCCGGCGGAAGGTCGACGCCGCCATAGCGGAGCTGGACTTCCGGCCCAACTCGGTGGCCCGCAACCTGCGCACCGGCCGGATCGACCTGATCGGCCTCGCCCTGCCGTACCTGTCCCAGCCGTACTTCTCCTCGCTCGCCGAGGAGATCATGCGGGAGGCGGAGCGCCACGGGCTCACCGTGCTGATCGAGCTCACCGAAGGAGACGCCGAGGCAGAACTCGCGCTGGTCCGCGAACACGGGCCGCACCTGGGCGGGTTGCTGATGTACCCGGTGGGCCTGTCGGACGCACAGGCCCTCACCGTGGCCCGGACCGTGCCGACGGTGTTCATCTCCGAACGCGCCTACGACGCACACGTCGACCGGGTCGCCATGGCCAACCGGGAAGGCGTCCGGGCCCTCGTCGGACACATGGTGTCCCTGGGATACACCCGCATCGCGGCCCTCGGTGCCGACCACACGGGCCGGCCCGAGCGGGCCGCCGCCCACCTGCGGCTGGACGGCTACCGGGACGGGCTGCGCGACGCCGGCCTGCCCTACCTCCCCGAACTCGTCCTCGAAGTGGGCACCCCGCACTGGAACCGCCAGGAAGGGTCCGCGGGAATGCGCCGGCTGATCGAAGGGGGCATCCCGTTCGACGCCGTGGTCGCCTTCGCGGACGCGCTGGCGCTGGGCGCCCTGCACGCCGTGCAGGAGGCAGGGCTGAGGGTCCCGGCGGAGGTGGCGGTGGCGGGGTTCGACGACACGGACGACGCGCGGTACGCCCACCCGTCGCTCACCTCCGTCGCCCCCGGCAGGGCCCAGATCGCCCGCGAAGCGCTGGCCCTGCTGAACGACCGCATGAACGGTACGGTCGACCAGGAGCCAGGACGGCTGGTCGTCGCCGACTTCCAACTGACCGTCCGTGAATCGACGTTGGGGGGGATGGCCGCATGGGGCGGGGCGTGACCATGCGTACCGTGGCCGAAAGGGCGGGCGTGTCGACGAAGACGGTCTCCAACGTCATCAACGGCACCGGCTCCTTCAGCCCGGAAACGGAGCACCGCGTCCGCGCGGCCGTCGAGGAACTCGGCTACCGGATCAACCCCTTCGCCCGCGGCCTGCGCTCCCAGCGCACCGGCACCATCGCGCTGGTCCTCCCGAACGTCTACCAGCCGTTCAACGCCGAGCTGGCCGAACAGGTCATCCGGGCCCCGGAGACCCAGGGACTGAAAGTGGTGGTCGAGACCACCCGCGGAGACGCCGACCGTGAACGAGCCGTCCTGTCCACGTCGCACAACGAACTCGTGGACGGGGTCATCTACGTGCCGCAGGCCCTCACCCCCGAGGACTACCTGCCCCTGCCCCTCACCCAGCCCACGGTCATCCTCGGCGAACGCCCTGCCCAGGCGGCCGGGCTGAGCCTGGACTACGTCGAGATCGCGGACGAGCAGGGCGCACACGCGGCCGTCGCCCACCTGCTCGCCCAGGGCCGGCGCCGTATCGCCGCCCTGTGCGAACAGGCTGAGCCGCGAGCCGGCGGCCGACGTCTGCGCGGCTACCGCAGAGCGCTCGAGGACGCCGGGGTCGCCTACGACGACTCGCTGGTCATCGGCGTGGACAACGCCGACCTGTGGTCCTCCGGCGCCGGCGCGGTGGCTCGTCTCCTGCGCACCCGCGTCCACTTCGACGCCCTCTTCTGTTACAACGACGTGGTCGCCATCGGCGCCCTGTCGGTCCTGGCACGAAGCGGCGTCGCCGTCCCGGACGACGTGGCCCTGGCCGGATTCGACGACATCGAAGCTGCCCGCTTCGCCTCACCGCCGCTGACCACCGTCGACCCGCGACGCGAGTCGATCGCCCGCAAGGCCGTGTCGCTCCTGCGTTCCCGCATGGACGCGGAGGACTTCCGGGCACTGCCCGGCCGCTGCGACAGCGCCGGGTTCGTCCTGCGCGTCCGCAGATCCTCCTCGGCCACATCGGACACGCCTGTCGACTCGTCGGCATGACAGGCGTCATCTCCCTCCCCCGCGCCGGCGTGCGGGGCACGGCCGCCGCAACCAGCGTGGTCGGGCCGGCCTGCCACCCTCAAGCCAGTTGCGGCGCCATTGCTCCACTGAACGCTCGCTCACCCGCAGGTCCTTTGGCGATATCCGAGGTTCTGTCACCACGTGCGAACCTCCGTCCTTCGCCGACGGGTCCATTCGGTCGCCGCGGCAATGATGCGATCTCCGACCTCGGGGGCAGGAGTTCGAGCGGGCGGCCTCGAGTCGCTCGTGGAGGCTTCGGTTGTCGGTGGCGAGCCGGCGGACGCGCTGTTTGAGGGTGGTGTTCGTTGGTGATCCGCTGGACGGCGCCCTCGGTCCACTCGGCTTGCAAGTCGCTTACCTGACCGAGGAGTTCGTCGATCTGAACCAACCAGCCCACCGCCCACCACCAACTCGCGGCCCTGCCCCGGCGGGACATCGCCGTCGCGCACACCGCCTCCACCACCGGGCACGCCAGAAGAGAGTCCCGCTCCGTCAAAGACCTGCGGAATCGCGGACGGACTCGGCGGGATCGCCTTCCCCCACGCTCGCCTCGGCCTCCGTGTCCACCGCCGCCGCAAGCCGCAAGCAGCAAGCAGCAAGCAGACACGAAAGCCCGAGACACGCGAGAGCGTCTACGCCTTCACCAGCCTCGACGCCCACCAAGCCCACCCTTCCGAACTGGCCGCCGCGATTCGCGGACACTGGGGAGTGGAAAACTCCTCGCACCACATCAGGGACGTGACCTTCGCCCGGATGTCTCCACCGTTCACACCGGAACCGCCCCCCGTGCCGTGGTCACCCTCCGCAACCTCGCCATAGGCACCCTGAAAACCCTCGGAGCCGACAACGTCGCCAAAACCACCCGGCGATCCGTGACGGGCCCGGACGAGCCCCTGCCATCCTGGGCGTCAGCAACTACCCGGACACCCACAGAACTTGATCAAGCCCTGCTCGGCTACGCGATGGACGACCACGACCGGACTCCGCTGATATCCAGGCGTCACCGCACCCACTGCCCCGGACCAGGACAGAGCCCGAGCGTCTCGATGGCCCGTGGCTTGCCGGGACGTTCCGGTCCGTTGCTCGCGGGCCGGGTGCGGTGCAGTGGAGGCGTGAGATCCCCCCGGCCTGACCCACTCCGCGCGAGATCCACCGCCGGGCGACCGCCGATCCCGTCGGCGTCGGCGTCGGCGTCAGATGAGCAGGGAACCCCGACGAGCCTGCGCGACACCGCGCCTGACGCCGCCCATTGCAGGGAAGCGCTTCGACGCAAGGACTTTCGGACTGGATGCAGTTTCCATACGGATCAGCCCATTCTCTCTGTCGCCGGGCTGCGCTAGGCTCCCGCAACGTGTCGAAGCGCTTCGACGTTGAGTTGACGCGGCCGACATCAGGGCAGGCCTTTCGACTCGATGGAGAGCTCAATGCCGAGTTCAGCCGGTTTCACTCGCCGCCAGGCCATGACGACCTCCGCGGCCCTCGCCGTCGCGGCGTTGTCCACCCCATCGGCCGCCCAGGCCGCCGCCCGGTCCGCTGCCCGGTCCACTGGTTCCGCCGCGTCGGCGTCCGCGCTGGACGTGGTCGCGGACATGCAGCCCGGCTGGAATCTGGGCAACACCTTCGAGGCCATCGGCGCCGACGAGACGGCGTGGGGCAACCCTCGGGTGACCCGGGCGTTCTTCCGCAGGCTGAAGACACAGGGCTTCAGGAGCATCCGGATCCCGGTGACCTGGGGCCAGCACGAGGGCCCGGCTCCGGCCTACACCCTCGACCCGGTGTTCCTGGCCAGGATCAAGGAGGTGGTCGACTGGGCCTTGGCCGATGGGTTCCACGTTCTGATCAACATGCACGGTGACGCGTGGCAGTGGGTGCTGAACATGCCGGCCCAGCATGACGCGGTCCTGGCCCAGTACACGGCCACCTGGCAGCAGATCGCGGCCACCTTCCGGGACGAGTCGCGCCGACTGCTTTTCGAGAGCGTCAACGAGCCCTTCTTCACCGGCAGTTCAGGCGACGAGCAGAACGCCGTTCTGATGAACGAGCTCAACACGACCTTCCACTCCGTAGTGCGCGCGACCGGCGGAGGCAACACCGACCGGCTGCTTGTCATGCCGACCCTTGGGGACACCCCGGATCAGGCCAAGATCGACAGCCTGGTCGCCACCTTCGCCGCGCTCGACGACCCGAATCTCGTGGCCTCGGTCCACTACTACAGTTTCTGGCCCTTCAGCGTGAACCTCGCCGGCTACACGACCTTCAACGCGGCCACCCAGCAGGACCTGACCGACACGTTCGACCTGGTCCACAAGGCCTTCGTGGCCAACGGGATCCCGGCCGTCATCGGTGAGTACGGGCTGCTCGGCTGGGACTCCGGCCCCGGCACGGTCGAGGAGGGGGAGACGCTCAAGTACCTCGAGTACCTCGGCCACTACGCGCGATACCGGGGCTTGACCACGATGCTGTGGGACAACGGCAGTCGCTTCAACCGCCGCACTCTGCAATGGAACGACCCGAGCCTCTATGCGCAGATCCGTTCGAGCTGGACCGGGCGCTCCGGCACCGCCTCCACCGATCAGCTCTTCGTGCCCAAGGGCGGGACCCCGGCGGACGCGACGATCACGCTGAATCTCAACGGCACACGGCTGACGAGGATCGATGTCGTCGGCGCCCGCCACCTGGTCCGAGGCGTGGACTACACCGTCAGTGGCAGCACGCTGACGATCGCGGCGGCGACGCTCGGCCGGCTGACCGCGTCGCAGGAGCACGGCACGAATGCCGTCCTGTCCCTCCGGTTCACGGACGGAACCCCCTGGGCCGTCAACGTCATCACCTACGACAAGCCGGTGCTGACGAGCGCGACAGGTACGACCGCCTCGCTGGTGATACCCACCGCCTTCAACGGCGACAAGCTGGCGACCATGGAAGCCGTCTACGCCGACGGCAGCCCCGCCGGTCCGCAGTCCTGGACGACGTACAAGCAGTTCAACGTGGCCTTCACGCCGGACTACACCGCGGGCACGATCACCTTGCCGAGCGCGTTCTTCGGCGAGGTCACCGACGGCGCCGCCGTGACCCTCACCTTCTACTTCTGGAGCGGGGCGCGAGTGACGTACACACTGACCAGGTCCGGCACCGCGGTCACTGGTACCTCCGCCTGAAATCGGGCCCATCGGGAAGTCGCGAGGCTGCGAGACCTTCGGTACCGGCTGGTGACGGGCGCTTCGCTGTACGTGCCCCGCGGTGTGACGGCCGGTCTCCAGGGATCGGCCGTCAGGCCGTTCACCTCCGGCCCGGCGAGGGCCCGGTGGTGCGGGAGCGGCACGTGCCCGGACAGGCCCTGCGCCACGGGACAGGTCACTGCCGTGTGAGCGGTAGTCGGAGGACTCCCCGGTCGTGTCCGACGATCAGGTCTTGGCCTGCGGTGGCCAGACAGGTGACCGCCACGTCCACGGCGATGTGCCGCACCGTGCCGCTCTCCGGTTCCCATACCCGCAGGTTGCGCCCAAGTCTGGTGCCGATGACCAGGACAGTGCGGCCGCCGTGCGGCATGGCGGCAGTCATCACCGGAACCCCGGCGGTGCCTGTCGAGGCGGGCAGACCGTCACCGACGGGGCCACCCGTCGCGGGGTCCCACAGCATGACCGCGCCGCGGTCGTCTGCGGTGGCCAGCACGGTTCCGTCGTGAGTGGGCACAGCAGCCACCGCTGCCGCACGGTGATCGGCATCGTCGAGCGCGCGTCCGCTCAACTGCACGGCCGCGCCTGGTTCCCAGGGGTCGTCGACGGCCGGGTCCCACACGTGTACGCGGCCCCCTGTGTCCGCGGCCGCAATCAGGGTACGGCCGACGGCGATCGCAACGGCTGCGATCGAACGGATCGGGCTTCCATACGGGTTGAGGCGCCCGACCGCCTCACCGGTGTCCGGATTCCACAGCCGGACCGCGCCTCGGGGGGTGGCGGTGACGAGCAGGGTGTCACCGTCGGGGACGGTCGCGGCACACATCCCGGTCACCCCGCCGGGCCAGTTGCCGGCCGGGTCGCGAACCGGCCGCCCGGTGACGGGGTCCCACACGGCGATCGTCCCGGTGTCGCCGCCGCTTGCCAGGAGGATGCGGCCGTCGGGGAGGGGCAGGACCGTCATCGAGCGGATACGGTCAGGATGTCCTGTCAGCGGTCCATGGACGAGCCGGCCGTCGGCCGCATCCCACAAGCACAACATGCCCCTGCCACCGGCACCGGCACCGGCACCGGCACCGGCCACGAGTGTCGGCTGACCGGGGCGGGATACG
>NZ_JBHVYZ010000010.1:0-2244 GCF_042880295.1 Streptomyces sp. NPDC058307 | reverse complement strand
GGCACCGGCACCGGCACCGGCACCGGCCACGAGTGTCGGCTGACCGGGGCGGGATACCACCGCCAGGGAGTCGACACCCCCGATCGAACCGGACGCGGAGTCGGAGAACACCGATGTACGACCCCAGCGCGTGCCGTCGGCCGCAAGCAGAGCGGTCCCCTCCCGCCGGAACCGGGTCGCTGCTTCACCTGTTCCGCCCGCCGCGGGCTCTCCCGTGACAGCCGTCCAGCCGGAGTCCGTCCACGCCTCCGTCAGATGGTTGCGGGGGCGCGCGCCGTCCGGATTCTCCGCCAGAGCGTCAGCGATCGTCCATGTCCGCTCACAGTCCCAGCAGCGGAAGTACCCGGTGAGCGACATCAGTTGGCGGGCCCCTTCCCTCCCGGCCCGTTGCGGGGCGCCCTTGACCGCGACCAGGACGGCGACCAGGCACAGGACGGCCTGCCCCGGCGTTTCGGGGGGCAGGCCCGCCGCCGCGACGTCGCGTGCCACCTGCAGGAAGGGCTCCCATTCCTCCCCCAGCGTCTCCTGCTCCAAGGCCGCGGCGACCTCGCCCCAGGGATGCTCTCCTCGACGGACCGGGGCGGGATCAGGCAGCTCTGGAGCCTCGACAGGCGGACGCACCGGGTTCACGAAGAACCCGGGGATCTCGGAATCGCTTCCGCACTCGGGGCACACCAGCAGGAGCTCACTGTCCTGGCTGTCGGGAAGCCGCTGCAGCGCTGAGGCGATGTGGTGACCGGTGAAGGCCACACAAGACAGTGCGAGGTGGAGGTATGTCTGCGCGGGTGTACCGGCGGCGAGGAGGCTTCGGGTGGCCGCCCGCTCGGCCAGACGCAGTGCGGCGCTGAACCCCGCCTCGAGGTCGGCCGGGACGGGTGGCCGGTAATCCGCGGTCATGACGAAGCCCATGTCCACCCAGAAATCCACGGTCTGTCCCGGAGGCAGGGCCGCTGCCGCCTCGACGAGATGCGGCAGGGCCGCATAGGCCCCGTCGGAGACGACTCCGTCGTCCATCAGGCCGCCGGTCAGGTGCGTCCAGGTCCGCCGCCATTCATCACCGGTCCCGGCGGCAGCCGTGGACGCCATCTGCTGCAGGAGCGCTCTCACCTCGTCGGCCGTCACACCCCCAAGGTCACGCCAACGGGGTTCGTGCAGGGGCAACTTCGGAATCATGGTGCGTCTCGCAATCGTCGGTGACAGTGAGGGGGGCCTGCTGCTCCCAGCGATCCGGCCGGCGCCCGCGTCGAGATGCCGTGGCCCGGCACACGGGGTTCCGTGCGGCTCGGCAGGGTGTCGTACGTCGCCGCGGACCAGCTCGTCATCTGATCGGCGACGGTTGCTGCGGCGCGGGGCGCGATCCGCTCCAGGAGTGGCAGGACAGTGTCCCAGCCGTCGAGGGCCACGACCTGTGCGGCGAGCCTGCAGGCTTGGGACGGCTCGGGCAGTTCCACGAGGCGGCCAGTGCGCGGGCCAGTGTCGGACGGTACGGATCGCGGCGCAGGACCCCTTCGTCTTCAACGACGTCGCGGAATACACCATCACGACTATCACCCCCGGGCGAGTGCACCCGGACTTGAGTCCTGCTGAGAACGAACCGCTGATGTTCACCAGCTCCATCGCCTGTCCCCGCGCACCGGTTTCAGGGAGGCTGAACGTTGAACTCAGCGCCCGGGGCGACTGAGTGAAGACAGGCCCCACAGCTCGGCGATGCGCCCGTCCCGCACCCGGAAGATCTCCATCATCGAGGGGAGAGCCTGTTCCTCAACTCCCCCCGGGATGCCATGCAGGCTCGTGCGGACTGCGGCTCTATCTGCATCGACGAGGATGTCCTCGACGACGACCTGCATGTTTGGGAACGTGGCGTGGAGCCCCCTCCACGCCTGCACAACGCTGTCGACGCCAACGGTTCCCAACGGATGGCTCACGAAGTCGGCTGAGAAGATCGCCTCTGCCACGGCGAGGTCACGGGCATTGAACGCCTCATACATGCGCTCCGCGAGGGCTCGTACGTCGTCTGTCATCTCACGCTTCCTGTCCAGGACACGGGCGTGGCTCAGCTTATGAGAAGCGCGCAGTGGGCCTGCGCGGATGCCGACCCCGGCGAAGACAGCTAAGAGCCTCGGTCTCGACCTACTCCGACTCGCACAGGACATACGCACCACCGCGCGCACCGAGATCATCCCGCACGAGCGATCAGAAACCCACGGCCGGCTGCGCTGACCACCGCAGGTCCCGGGCAGGGGC
>NZ_JBHVYZ010000009.1:113205-169237 GCF_042880295.1 Streptomyces sp. NPDC058307 | reverse complement strand
CAGGGGCTGCCACCCCCACGCCCCCGCTCCCAGGGGGCTCTGCCCCCTGGACCCCCGCTCCTCAAACGCCGGAGGGGCTGAATTCCACGGTCCGGTCGATCCCAGCCCGTCTGGGGTGGAAGGGGCAGCGCCCCTGAGGACGGGACGGGTAGGGGCGGCGGGGTCGAGAACCTTCTGACCTGTACGTTTCCCCACTCGGCACGCCATTGTCAGACCCCTGCGGTAGTTTCCGGGTAGTGGGCGCAAAGGCGCGGCACAGCACGGCCACAGGGGTGGGTGGACGATGACGGATGCTACGGCTACGACAGACCTCGACATCAGGCTCGAGAAACACCGCACCGAGCTGACGGGGTACTGCTACCGCATGCTCGGCTCCTCCTTCGAGGCCGAGGACGCGGTGCAGGACACGATGGTGCGGGCCTGGCGGAGCTACGACAGGTTCGAGGGCCGTTCCAGCCTCCGCTCCTGGCTGTACCGGATCGCGACGAACGTCTGTCTGGACATGCTGACGGCGGGCAACAAGCGCGCCCGCCCCATGGACCTCACCGAGTCGACGCCCCTCGCCCAGGCCGCCCTGTCCCCCCGCCCGGACCACACCTGGCTGGAGCCGATGCCGGACAACCGCATCCTGCCGAGCGTCGAGGACCCGGCCGAGGCGGCGGTCGCCAAGGAGACCGTGCGGCTCGCCTTCATGGCCGCCCTGCAGCAGCTTCCGCCCAAGCAGCGCGCGGTGCTGATCCTGCGCGAGGTGCTGGCCTGGAAGGCGAGCGAGGTCGCCGAGCTGCTCGACACCTCCGTCGCCTCGGTCAACAGCGCCCTCCAGCGCGCCCGCGCCACCCTCGCCGAGCGGGAGGAGCACGGCGCCGACGCGGCCGTCTCCGACCCGCTGGACGAGGAGCAGCAGAAGCTCCTGGAGCGTTATGTGAAGGCGTTCGAGGGCTACGACATGACGGCCCTGACGGCCCTCCTCCACGAGGACGCCATCATGACGATGCCGCCGTTCGACCTGTGGCTGACGGGCCACGAGGACATCACGGGCTTCATGACGACCCTCGGCTCGGCCTGCGAGGGCTCCCGTCTGGTGCCGGTGCAGGTCAACGGCATGCCGGGGTTCGCCCAGTACAAGCCGGACCCGGACAAGGGCGGTCACATCCCGTGGGCGGTCCAGGTGCTGGAGATCTCAGACGGCCGGCTCACCGGGTTCCACTTCTTCCTCGACACCCAGCGCTGGTTCCCCCTGTTCGGCCTGCCCCTCCGTCTCGAAGCGGAGGCCGACGAGGTCGAGGAGGGCGTGTAGGCCGGGGTCGGGGTCGCGCAGTCTGATCCGGCCCCCGGCGCGCCGGGCCGCGAGCTGCAGCCGGGCGAGCAGATCGACGACGGCGAGGCCCGGTGGTCCCAGCCCGGCGACATCGCACACCACCACCCCGGCGCGGGTCGTCCGCAACAGGGCCCGGACCTCGTCGCTCAGCCCGGCCACCTCGTCCCGGGTGACGGGGCCGGCCAGCACGAGTACAGCGGGTGTCATGGCGTCCACGATCGGTAGACCTGGCGGGCGGGCGTAACTCATCGGCCGACGCCCCGTCCGCGCGGGAAGGATCACGTTGACCTGGGTGGCATCTGCCCCCGAGGGTTGCCTGTATGCGCCACCCATCAGCACCTCCCTGGATACGCCACGCCCTCCTCGTCCTTGAGGAGTCCCCGTGCAGGGAGTGCTGACCGGCTTCGCGGTCATCGCGGTGGTGATCGGGGTCGGCTATCTCATCGGTCTGCGCGGCTACCTCGGCGACCAGGGCCGGGAGGTCCTGACCAAGCTCGCCTTCCATGTCGCCTCCCCCGCCCTGCTGTTCACCACGCTGGCCCGGGCCGACCTGTCGGTGATCTTCTCCAGCCGCCTCCTGGTGACCGCGCTGAGCACGGCAGCGGCGGCGGGCGTCTTCGTGGCGGTGGGTGTCGTACGGGGCTGGGGGCTGGGCCGTACGACGATCGGCGCGCTGTGCTCGTCGTACGTCAACTCGGGCAACCTCGGCATCCCGATCGCGGTGTACGTCCTGGGCGATGCCTCACTGGTGGCGCCGGTGCTGCTGTTCCAGCTGGTGGGAGTGACTCCGCTCGCGCTGACGGTCCTGGACCTGGCGTCGGGCGACGGCGAGAAGGGCCCGCTGTGGCGGAGACTGCTGGCGCCGCTGCGCAATCCGATCGCGGTGGGCTCGCTGGCGGGTGTGGTGGTATCGGCGGCCGGTCTGAAGGTCCCGGCCCCTGTCATGGACCCCCTGACGCTGATCGGCGGCATGTCGGTCCCGGCCGTCCTCCTCGCCTTCGGCATCTCCCTGTGCGGCAGCACGATGCCCGGCCGGGGCCCGGACCGAGAGCTCGTCCTGCTCTCGGTCGCGCTGAAGTCGGTGGGACAGCCAGCTGCGGCCTGGGCGCTGGCGGCCGGGGTCTTCGGCCTGCACGGGGCGCAACTCCTCGACGTGGTGGTGACCTCGGCCCTGCCGGCCGCGCAGAACCTCTACACGTACGCGTCCACCTACGGTGTGGGCGAGCGCTTGGCCCGGGACTCGATCCTGGTGTCGACGGTGTTGTCGGTGCCGGTGTTGGTGGCGGTGGCGGCGTTGTTGGGGTGAGCGAGGTATCCGGTGTCGAGAGTGAGGGCGAACGGCTCGGGAAGGGTGACCGGGTCGCCGAACCCGTAGGTCCCAAGGACGCGGTAGGCACCGTCGTCCGGTTCTCCGTAGAGCGTGACGGCAGGTCCGTCCGGTGCGAGGCGGTCGACCAGGAGGTAGAGCGGTACACCGGCGGCGGCGTACCCGACGGCCTTCGTCGTCCGGTCATGGAGTGCGGTGGTCTCCGAGGTGATCTCCACGGCGAGTTCGGCGGTGTCCAAGCACACCGGCCCGTCGCCCGCGCGTAGCGCCTCCCGGGGGACGACGGCGAGGTCGGGCACGTACAGCCCGAGCCGGGACGGCACGGCCATGGCCAGCCACTGGTAGATGCCCCAGCCCTCCGGGATCGCCTCATACAGGCACCGCTGCATGCGCTCCACGATGCCGTGGTGAGTCCCCGCCGAGTAGGGCGTCACCGTGATCAGCCCTGCCAGGATCTCCACTCGGCAGCCCTTGGGGACGTCCGTCCGCTGCCGGACCCAGACCAGTTCGTCCCACTCGTTGTCGGTCATGACGTAGTCGCCGTCCTGCTCATCCATGAGGACAGCCCAACATGCCGAACGGGACCGGCGCAGGTGCGCCGGTCCCGTTCACTCAAAGGAACCCCAGGTCAGGCGATGCGCTCCAGCACCACCGGCGACCCCGAGAAGTCCGTCCCCGGTGCCCCGATGTCGTAGGAACCCTCGATCGACTCCAGGGCGTACTCGAAGCGTTCCGGGGTGTCGGTGTGGAGGGTCAGCAGGGGCTGGCCCTCGGTCACCGTGTCGCCGGGCTTGGCGTGCAGTTCCACGCCCGCACCCGCCTGCACCGGGTCCTCCTTGCGGGCGCGCCCCGCGCCGAGGCGCCAGGCGGCGACGCCGATGCCGTAGGCGTCGAGGCGGGTCAGGACGCCCGAGGCCGACGCCTTGATCACGTGCTGCTCGCGGGCCACCGGCAGTTCCGCGTCCGGGTCGCCGCCCTGCGCCGCGATCATCCGGCGCCAGACGTCCATCGCCGAGCCGTCGGCCAGGGCCTTCGCGGGGTCAGCGTCCTTCACACCCGCCGCGTCGAGCATCTCGCGGGCCAGCGCGAGGGTCAGTTCCACCACGTCCGACGGGCCGCCGCCGGCCAGGACCTCGATCGACTCGCGGACTTCGAGGGCGTTGCCGGCCGTGAGGCCGAGCGGGGTCGACATGTCCGTCAGGAGCGCGACCGTCTTCACCCCGTGGTCCGTGCCCAGGCCCACCATCGTGGACGCCAGTTCACGCGCGTCCTCGATGGTCTTCATGAAGGCGCCGGTGCCGACCTTGACGTCCAGGACCAGGGAGCCCGTACCCTCCGCGATCTTCTTCGACATGATCGAGGAGGCGATCAGGGGGATCGCCTCGACCGTGCCGGTGACGTCCCGCAGGGCGTACAGCTTCTTGTCGGCGGGAGCCAGGCCGTCGCCCGCCGCGCAGATGACCGCGCCGGTGGTGTCGAGGACGTTCAGCATCTCCTCGTTCGACAGCAGCGCCCGCCAGCCCGGGATGGACTCCAGCTTGTCGAGCGTGCCGCCGGTGTGGCCGAGGCCCCGACCGGAGAGCTGGGGGACGGCCGCGCCGCAGGCCGCCACCAGGGGCGCCAGCGGGAGGGTGATCTTGTCGCCGACGCCGCCCGTGGAGTGCTTGTCGGCCGTCGGGCGGGACAGGGACGAGAACTCCATGCGCTCGCCCGAGGCGATCATCGCGGCGGTCCAGCGGGCGATCTCGCGGCGGTTCATGCCGTTGAGCAGGATCGCCATCGCAAGCGCGGACATCTGCTCGTCGGCGACCTCCCCGCGGGTGTACGCGTCGATGACCCAGTCGATCTGCTCGTCGCTGAGTTCACCGCGGTCGCGCTTGGTGCGTATGACGGAGATGGCGTCCATGGCCATGCAGGGCTTTCCTTCCGGGAATTACTTGGTGAGATGCCCCGGCCCGAAGGCCTGCGGCAGCATCTCCGACAGCGGCAGGATGCCCGCCGGGGTCTCCAGGAGCAGGTCCGGGCCGCCGAACTCGTACAGCAGCTGCCGGCAGCGGCCGCAGGGGACGAGGATCTCGCCCCGGCCGTCCACGCACGTGAAGTGCGTGAGGCGGCCGCCACCGGTGTTCTGCAGCTCCGAGACCAGACCGCACTCGGCGCACAGGCCGATGCCGTAGGAGGCGTTCTCGACGTTGCAGCCGGTGACCGTACGGCCGTCGTCGACCAGGGCGGCCACGCCGACCGGGTAGCCGGAGTACGGGGCGTACGCCCGGGACATGGCGTCCCGGGCCCGCTCGCGCAGCGACTCCCAGTCGACGTCGGACCGGGCGGTCACTTGCCCTGGCCCTTGCGGTAGCGCATGCCGTCCGCCTTGGGCATCCGCAGGCGCTGCGCGGACAGCGACAGCACCAGCAGCGTGACGACGTACGGGGTGGCGCCCACGAAGTCGCTCGGGACCTCGTCGGTGACCAGGTACCAGACCAGGACGCCCGCGGCCACCAGGAGGCTGATGCCGCCCTGCCAGTGCGCCTTCTTGTAGAGCTTCCAGCCGGCCATCGCCAGGAGCAGCACGAACAGCAGGAGCAGCAGCGCGTGGACGGTCTCGCCGCCGTTGCGCAGCTGGAGCGCGTCGGAGTAGCCGAACAGGCCCGCGCCCATGGCGAGTCCGCCGGGCCGCCAGTTGCCGAAGATCATGGCGGCGAGGCCGATGTAGCCGCGCCCGCCGGTCTGGCCCTCCAGGTAGGTGTGCGAGGTGACCAGGGCCAGGAATGCGCCACCGAGTCCGGCGAGACCGCCGGAGATCGCCACGGCCATGTACTTGTACTTGTAGACGTTGACGCCGAGGGACTCGGCCGCGATCGGGTTCTCGCCGCAGGAGCGCAGCCGCAGGCCGAACGCGGTGCGCCACAGCAGCCACCAGCTGCCGACGAACAGCGCGAACGCCAGGACCGTCACGATGGACAGGTTGGTGAACAGACCGCCGAGGATGCCCGCGATGTCGGAGATCAGGAACCAGTGATGGTTCTCGACGGAGTGCAGCCCGCTGGAGATGCCCGGGACGTCGAAGCTGGGCAGTGTGTCCACGGGCGGGGACTGCTTGGGGTTGCCGCCCGCTTCCTCCGCCTTGCCGCCCACGAAGAAGAGCTTGGCGAGGTACTGGGTGGTGCCGAGCGCGAGCAGGTTGATCGCGACACCGGAGACGATGTGGTCGACACCGAAGGTGACGGTCGCGACCGCGTGCAGCAGGCCGCCCACGACGCCGAAGCCGACGCCGCACAGCAGGCCGAGCCAGGGGCTGGACTGCCAGCCGATCCAGCCGGCGCCGAAGGTGCCGAGGATCATCATGCCCTCGAGGCCGATGTTGACCACGCCGGACCGCTCGGACCACAGACCGGCGAGGCCCGCGAGGCCGATCGGCACGGCGAGGCTGAGCGCCGCCGAGACCTGGCCCTCGGAGGTGAGCTGGTCGGAGCCGGAAATGACGCGGACCGCGGCGACGAGCAGCAGCGCACCGGCGACGATCATGAGGATCTGGCCGAGCGAGCGGCCGGACCGGGTGGCGGTGTCCGCCTTGGGTGCCGCGGGGGGCGGCGTGTGGGTCGTCGTGGCAGTCATCACGCCACCTCCTGCTTCTGGGTCGGGGCTGCGGCCTGGGCGGCGAGCTCGGCGCCGACCCGCTGCTGCTGGCGCTTGAGTCCGTAACGGCGTACGACTTCGTAGGCGATGACGACGGACAGGACGATGACGCCCTGGATCACGCCGAGGATCTCCTTGTCGTAGCCCTCGAACTCCAGGTGGTTGGTGGTGCGCTCCAGGAAGCCCCACAGGAGGGCGCCCAGCGCGATGCCGACCGGGTTGTTGCGGCCGAGCAGGGCGATGGCGATACCGGTGAAGCCGATGCCCACGGGGAAGTCGTTGCTGAACTGGTGGCTGTCGTTGAGCAGGGTCGGCATGCCGATCAGGCCGGCCACCGCGCCCGAGATGAGCATGCTGGTGGCGATCATCTTCTTGACCGAGACACCGCTCGCGGCGGCGGCGCTCTCGGACTGGCCGACGGTGCGCAGGTCGAAGCCGAAGCGGGTGCGGCCGAGGACGAACCAGTACGCGATGCCGACGAGCACGGCGATGACGATGAAGCCCCACAGCTCGCCCGCGGCGCCGGTGTCGATCTGGAAGAAGTACGACGACGACGGCAGCGGCTTGGTGGAGACGACCGTGCCGCCGGCCTGGAGCTCGGCGAGCTTTCCGGGCTGGAGCAGGTAGGCGATGATCGCGGTGGCGATCGCGTTGAGCATGATCGTCGAGATGACCTCGCTGACACCGCGGGTCACCTTCAGGACGCCCGCGATGCCCGCCCACACGGCGCCGGTTCCCATGGCGCACAGGATGATCAGCGGGATGGAGATCCAGCCCGGCGTGGTCAGCGCGCCGCCGAGGACCGCGGCGAAGAACGCGGCGATGCGGTACTGGCCGTCGACGCCGATGTTGAACAGGTTCATGCGGAAGCCGATGGCCACCGAGACGCCCGCCAGGTAGTACGTCGTCGCCTTGTTGAGGATGTAGACCTGGCTGTCGCTGGCGGAGCCGTAGGTCAGCATGTCGCTGAAGGCGGCGCCCGGGTTCTTGCCGGTCGCGAGGATCACCAGGGTGGTGACGACGAGCGCGGCGACGACCGCGAGCAGCGGGGCCGCGATGCCGAGGAGCAGCCGCTCCTTGTCGATGCGTTGGGTCAGCTTGTTCATCGGGCGTCGTCCTCGTCGTCCTCTGCGGAGTCCGCTGCGGAGTCCTGTGCGTGCTCCAGGTGGCCGGTGGCCGCACCGGTCATGGCGGAGCCCAGCTCCTCGGGGGTGATGGTGGCGGGGTCGGCGTCGGCGACCAGTCGGCCGCGGTACATCACCCGCAGGGTGTCGGACAGGCCGATGAGCTCGTCCAGGTCGGCGGAGATCAGCAGCACGGCCAGGCCCTCGCGGCGGGCCTCGCGGATGTGGTCCCAGATCGCGGCCTGCGCGCCGACATCCACACCGCGGGTGGGGTGGGCGGCGATGAGCAGCTTGGGCGCGTGGCTCATCTCGCGGCCGACGATCAGCTTCTGCTGGTTGCCGCCGGACAGGGAGGCGGCGGTGACGTCGATGCCGGGGGTGCGGACGTCGTACGCCTTGATGATGCGCTCGGTGTCGGTGCGGGCCGCCTTGATGTCGAGCAGCTGGCCGCGGGAGTTGGGCCTCTCGGTGACGTGGCCGAGGATGCGGTTCTCCCACAGCGGGGCCTCGAGGAGCAGACCGTGGCGGTGGCGGTCCTCGGGGATGTAGCCGACGCCGCCCTCGCGGCGGTGGCGGGTGGGGAGGTGGGAGATGTCGGTGCCGTCGAGGGTGACCGTGCCCGAGTCGGGGTCGCGGATGCCCATGATGGCCTCGACCAGTTCGGACTGGCCGTTGCCCTCCACGCCGGCGATCCCGAGAACCTCGCCCTTGTGGATGGTGAAGGAGATGTCGTCGAGGATGATCCGCTCGATGCCGTCGAGGTCGGTCTGGGCCAGGCGCAGGCCGTCCAGCTTCAGCAGCGGGACGTCGGTGACCGTGGACTCCTCGGTCTCCGGAGTGGGCAGCTCGCTGCCGACCATCAGCTCGGCGAGCTGCTTGGGGGTCGTACCGGCGGGCTCGACCGTGCCGACGGTGGTGCCGCGCCGGATGACGGTGATCTCGTCGGCCACCGACAGGACCTCGCCGAGCTTGTGCGAGATGAAGATGACGGTGAGGCCCTCGGCCTTGAGCTCGCGCAGGTTGTCGAAGAGGGCGTCGACCTCCTGCGGCACGAGGACGGCGGTGGGCTCGTCGAGGATCAGGGTCTTGGCGCCGCGGTAGAGGACCTTGAGGATCTCGACGCGCTGGCGGTCGGCGACGCCGAGCTCCTCCAGCAGCACATCCGGCCGGACGTTCAGGCTGTACGCCTCGGAGATCTCCCTGATCTTCGCGCGGGCCTTGGCGCCGATGCCGTACAGCTTCTCCGCGCCCAGGACGACGTTCTCCAGGACGGTGAGGTTGTCGGCGAGCATGAAGTGCTGGTGCACCATGCCGATGCCACGGGCGATGGCGTCGGCGGGGGTGTGGAAGGTGACCGTCTCGCCGTTCACCGTGATGGTGCCCTCGTCCGGCTGCTGCATGCCGTAGAGGATCTTCATCAGGGTGGACTTGCCGGCACCGTTCTCCCCGCACAGGGCGTGCACGGTGCCCGTGCGGACGGTGATGTCGATGTCCTTGTTGGCGACGACGCCGGGGAATCGCTTGGTGATGCCGCGCAGTTCGACGGCAGCGGGAGGGCTGGACGCGTTGATGGCGCACTCTCCTGAGGGGAAAGGGGCTGCGTAGGAGGGGGCAGGCGTCGGCGACGCTAGCGCGGCAACTCCACGCTACACGCGTAGAGTTGACACATTGTTATGGCTCGGCGAGGGGGTTGTCGAGGCCCCCTCGCCGAGCCCGGGTTCCGGCGGGAACCGTCAGATCAGCTGGTCTTGACCTTGATGGTGCCGTCGACGATCTTCTTCTTCGCCTCGTCCAGCTTGGGCTGGATGTCGTCGATGAAGCCACCGCTGGTGGAGAGGCTGACACCGCCCTTGGCGAGGGAGTAGATCTGGTTGCCGGTCAGCGGCTTGCCGTCGTTGACGGACTTGATGAAGTCGTAGACGCCGACGTCGACGTTCTTGACCATCGAGGTCAGGATCGAGTTCTTGTACTTGGCCAGGCCCGGGATGTTGTACTGGTCCGAGTCCACGCCGATGGCCCAAGCACCCTTGACGCCGGAAACGGCCTCGATCGAGCCGTTGCCGGAGGAGCCGGCCGCGGCGTAGATCACGTCGACGCCGTTGTCGAGCATGCCGGACGCGGCCTCCTTGCCCTTGGCGGGGTCGGCGAAACCGGAGAAGTCCGAGCCGTGGGTCAGGTACTGGACGTCGACCTTGACCTTGGGGTTGGTGTCCTTGACGCCCTGGGCGTAGCCCGCCTCGAACTTCTTGATCAGCGGGGTGTCCACACCGCCGATGAATCCGACGTGGGCCTTCTTGGTCTTCAGCGCCGCGGCGACACCGGCGAGGTAGGAACCCTGCTCCTCGGTGAAGGTGATGCTGTCGACGTTCGTGGCCTTCGCGACCGAGTCAATGAGGCCGAAGTTGACCTTCGGGTACTTGGGAGCGACCTTGTCGACCGAGGTGGCGTAGGAGAAGCCGACGGCGACGATCGGGTTGTAGCCGGCGTCGGCGAGGTCGGTCAGGCGCTGCTCGCGGTCGGCCTCCGTGTCGGAGCTCTTGGCGGTCAGCTCCTTGAGGGAGCCGCCGAACTCCTTCGCGGCCTTGTCGGCGCCGCGGGCGGCGGAGTCGTTGAAGGAACGGTCACCACGGCCGCCGACGTCGTAGGCGAGACCGATCTTGATACCGCCCTTGCCGCTGCCCGCGGAGGCGGACGACGAGCTGTCGTTCTCGGAGGAGGTGCTGCCACAAGCAGTGGCAGTCAGTGCGAGAGCTGCGGTGGCGATACACGCAGCGGAAAGCTTGGCTACCCGGCGCACGGGAGGCTCCTTCACCTGACCTGAGCGCCTTGTCGGCGCTTCATGTGAGCACCATGCCAGTGCCCGGGCCTGTACGCCCCTGCGGCGTTGGCTTCGCGGCATCGTAACGCGCGTAGATGTCGGAAACAGACCTCTTCCGAAGCCGTTATCGATTCGAGGCAAACAGCGTCTGAACTCAGGCTCTGCAGGCTTCGCACGCCGTGATTTCGATGTGCGCACAATTGGCTTACAACCATGTTGCGCCGGTCGGCGGAACGGCCCCGAGGGGCCGTTCCGTCACGCTCGGGTCACTGTGCGGCATCCAGCAGGGCCGCCGCCGTGAACATCTCCACCCCTACGGTGATGGCGGACTCGTCGGCGTCGAAGTCGCCCTGGTGCAGGTCCCGCACGATCCGCTCCCCCGGCGTGCGCACGCCGAGGCGGGCCATGGCGCCGGGCACGTGCTGCAGGTACCAGGAGAAGTCCTCGCCGCCGAGGCTCTGCTCGGTGCTCTCGACCGAGTCGGCGCCGCGCCGGGCGGTCATGGCCGCACGGATCAGCTCGGTGACGTCCGCGTCGTTGACGACGGGCGGCACGCCCCGTACGTAGTTGATCTCGGACTTGGCCCCGTGCAGATTGGCGACCTCGTCGATCGCGGCGACCACGATGTCCGGGGCCTGCTGCCAGGTGTCGAGGTCCAGGCAGCGCACGGTCCCGGAGAGCTCGGCGTGCTGCGGGATGACGTTCGGGGCGTGCCCCGACTCGATCCGCCCCCAGGTCACGGCGAGCCCGGCCCGCGTGTCCACCCGGCGCCCGACGATGGCGGGCACGTCGGTGACGACGCGGGCGGCGGCGGTGACGAGGTCGGTGGTCAGGTGCGGCCGGGCGGTGTGTCCGCCGGGCCCGTCGAGGGAGATCTCCAGCCGGTCGCAGGCGGAGGTGATCGGGCCGGTCCTGAGCCCGATCCTCCCGGCGTCGACCCGGGGGTCGCAGTGCACGGCCAGCATCTTCCCGACGCCCTCCAGCACCCCGCAGTCGATGGCGTCGGCGGCACCGCCGGGAAGCACTTCCTCGGCGGGCTGGAAGACCAGCCGCACGGGTCGGGGCAGCAGCCCCCGCTTGTGCAGGTCGGCAAGGACGAGCCCGGCGCCGAGCACGACGGTCGTGTGCACATCGTGCCCGCACGCATGCGCCCGATCGGGCACGGTCGACCGGTACGAGCACTCGGTCTTCATGTCCGGGATGGGCAGCCCGTCGATGTCGGCGCGCAGCGCGAGCATGGGCCGCTCGCCGTCCCACTCCCCGATGTCACAGACGAGACCGGTTCCCACGGCGAGCACCCGGGGCTTCAGCCCGGCCCGCTCCAGCCGCTCCTTGATCGCCGCGGTGGTGCGGAACTCCTGATTGCCGAGCTCCGGGTGCATGTGCAAGTCGCGCCGGAAGTGGACCAGTTCGGCGTGCAGCTCATCGCTCAGCACGCCGGGAAGCACGGCTTCCCCGGGCAGATCGACCTCGGACTCCAGTGACATCAGTTGCTTCACCCTCTAAAGGGTAGGACGCCGGGGCGACCAACCGACCCGCGATCAACAAAACTTCAACCCACAGCGGGAAGAAAATCTGGCCGCTCGACGCATGGATGTGATGTGAGATGGGTAAGAACCATCTTTCCCACACATACCATGCTGAGCTTGCGTCCGGCGGTTCTGTTCATCAGTCGAAACGGGATCGGGACGGGGTTGGGGCGGGTCGGGGTCGTCACGGTGGGGTGCGGATGTGGCTATGACGGGTGATCGGTGGTGGTGGGGGCCACCCTGGGCGACGGACAGGCAGCCTGCGACTGCGGCGAGCCTCGGCCGAGGGTGCTGGAAGTCACCGCCGCCTCGCCGCCGCCTGTGCTTGTGGTCACCCTTTGCGTCTGGGGGGCCGTCCCCGTTCGTCCGCGTTCCCCGTCCGCTCGCTGCCACACGCTGTATGTAGAGGGAGCCGTGTCGGGGGTGGCCCGGAGGGTCATCGGCGCCGAAATAAGCGGGTGCCCCCACGGTCACCCCTCAGGCCGCGCCCAGCTCACACCACACGAACTTCCCCCGGTTGCCGTGCCGGGCCAACGGCTGCCAGCCCCACACATCCGCACAGGCCTTGACCAGCGCCAGCCCCCGCCCCTCCTGCACCTCCCCCATGGTGTCCAACTCACCGGGCGGCTCCGGAGGCCCAGGGTCCGCGTCCCACGCCCCGATCCGCAGCACCCCGGCCGACCAGCGCACCCTGAGTGCGGCCGGCCCTTTCGTATGCCGTACGGCATTGGAGACCAGCTCGGCCGCGAGGAGCTCGGCGGTGTCGGTCAGGCGGATCAGTCCGTGCATCGTGAGGATGAGCCGGAGGGTGCGGCGGGCGACGGTGACGGCTCGGACGTCGTTGGGGATGTACAGGGTGTACTCCCAGGGGTCGGTTTCGGGCATGGCTCAGCTCCAGTTCGGGCGTTGGTACGGGATGAGCGCGCGGTGGCATCGCCGCAGCCGTCACGACAGGACGAAGCGGTGCACTTCCGCAGAGTGTTCCTCGCATCACCGACGGTAGGGATTAGCGTTTAGGTTTTGCAAGCCGATCCCGTAATCTGAATCCGAACGAGTCGCGCTTCCAGGCGCGTTGGGAGGAGTAGGCGATGGCGCTGAGGCGCGAACCGACCGCACGTCAGTTGCGTCTGGCGCTCGAACTCCGCAGGCTCCGCGAAGCTGCAGGACTGACGAACCGCCAGGCAGCGGACCTGCTCGGGGTGAGCACCGCACAGATCAGCCAGATCGAGTACGGACTGGCCGGTGTCAGCGAGAAGCGACTACGCCGGATCGCGGCAAACTACACGTGCGCCGACGCAGAGTTGATCGAGGCACTGGTGGTGATCGCGACCGACCGTACCCAGGGCTGGTGGGAGGAGTACCGCGGGGCCCTTCCCGCCGCCTACCTGGACCTCGCCGAGTTGGATCACCACGCCACGTTTCGCCACGACGTGGCCGTCATCCACGTCCCGGGACTGTTCCAGACGGAGGACTACGCCCGGGCCCTCTTCGCCTACATGAACCCGGAGTTTCCCGACAGCGAGGTGGATCTCCGCGTAGATCACCGGATGAAGCGGAAGGTCGTCATTGAAGGCCCTGCCCCGCTGCCGTACGACACCGTGATCCACGAGGCGGCACTTCGCATCAGAGTGGCGGGACGCGCCGCGATGCGGACCCAGTTGACCCGCATCCTGGAGATGTCCGAAGCCGACCACGTCACCGTTCGGGTCATCCCCTTCGCTCTGGACGATTTCGCGGGGGCCGGAAGCGCCCTGGTGCACCTGGGTGGAGCGGTCCCCCGGCTTGACACTGTGGTTCGTGATGCCCCGCACGGAACGGCCTTCTTGGACTCCGAAGCCCAACTGGAGCACTTCCGAAAGCTCTTCCGTAAGGTGACGGAGGGGTCACTCCCTCCGGAGCAGTCTCGTGACCTCATCCACCAGTTGACCAAGGAACTGTGAGGACCGTCATGACCGCCGTGACCCTGTGGAAGAAGTCGTCCTTCTCAGGTGGAGGTGAGGGCAACGACTGCGTGGAAGTCGCGGACCTGCGTTCCCACATAGCCGTCCGCGACTCCAAGACCCCGGCCGGTGCCAACCTCACCTTCCCGGCCGGAGCCTTCACCGCCTTCCTCGAAGCCCTGAAGACACCGCACCCCGCCGCCCGATGACCGCCAGGGGAAGTCACCCGTCGGTCTCGGCGTCCAGAGGGACGGCGGACTCGGCGAGACGCTTGATCGCCCGCAGCCGAACGTCCCACTCGGCGGCGAGGTCGGCCATCCACTGGGCGGTCGCGTCCAGACGTTGCGGAGACAGAACGTAGCGGACCTCGCGCCCGGACCGGTGCCCGGCGACCAGGCACGCCCGGTCCAGGACCGCGAGATGCTTGACCACAGCCTGCCTGCTGACGGGCAGTTCGGCGGCGAGAGTGGTTGCGGTGCCCTCCCCCTGTCGGGCCAGGACCGCCAGGATCCTGCGCCGCATGGGATCGGCAAGTGCCCCCAGCACGTCGTCGACCGCGTCGAGGTCGAGCGTCATACCGGCAACTGCTCGGTGTGCTGCTGGAACTCCGCGAGCTTCCGCGTCCAGCCCGCACCGTTCTGCTCGTACCGGGCACGCCGGTCCTCCTCCGGCATGACGAGGTCGGCGAAGCCGCTCTCCACCATGCGCAGCCGGGTGCCCTCGCCGTCCGGACTCAGGATGAACTCGACCAGGGTCGCGTTGCCTTCGCCCGGCTCCTCCCCTGCGGCCCCCTGCGACCAGCGGTAAGAGAAGACTCGGGGCCGTTCAACCCGCTCGATCCGGGCCGGGAGGGCGCCGTGCACCCCGTGGTCGAAGACCATCCTCCCGCCCGGGCGGAGGTCGATCTCGGCGGGGCCGCCGCTGCCGAACCAGGCACCCAGGAACTCGGCCCGGGTCAGCACCTCCCAGACCCTGTCCGCGGGCGCCGCGATGACGATCTCACGCTCGATGCTGTCAGCAACCATGCCGCATACCTCCGTTAGATGCGCTACTCGATGGTTGCACGTCCACTCCAGGAAGCGCAACCTCTTGGTTGCGTAAGTTGCTTTGCTCGGCGACGGTCCCACTGCCGTGAACACACGGCCACACCAACCCGGTGAACCCTCCACGGTCAGAGCACTAGGGTGCAGCCCGTGAACGCCGAGATCCCCGACTTCATACGGGCCACCCGAACCGCGTACGACACGATCGCCGAGCCCTACACCGAGCAGTTCTCCGACTGGGCCGGCATCCCCACGCTGGACAGAACCCAGATCACCGGCTTCGCGGAGCTGGTGAAGGAGCAGGGCAAGGGTCCGGTGGCCGACATCGGCAGCGGCCCGGGGCACGTGACCGCGGCGCTGCACGACCTCGGCGTCCGGGTCTTCGGCGTGGACGTCTCCCCGAAGATGGTCGAACTGGCCCGCAGAGCCCACCCGGACCTCCGCTTCCACGTGGGCTCGATGACGTCGCTCGACCTACCGTCGGAAACCCTGGGCGGCATCACCGCGCTGTACTCGATCATCCACGTCCCGGACGACCATCTCCCCACGGCCTTCGCAGAGTTCCACCGCGTCCTCGCCCCCGGCGCCCACGCCCTGATCGGCTTCCAGTACGAGCCCGGCGGCACCCACATGCACCTGGACGAACGCTTCGGCCACAAGATCTCCCTCGACTACTGGCTGCGCGCCCCGGAGGCAGTCGCCGAGCCCCTCACCGAGGCAGGCTTCCAGGTGATCCTCCGAGTCCTCAGGGAGCCCCTCGGCGAGGAAAAGCTGTCCCGGGCGTACCTGGTGGCGAGGAAACCGGCGTAGGACGCATCGCCCGCACGTTGAGCGCCGGTGATCCGGCACCGCCCGCCGGTCTCAGGACCAGGCGATCTCGCCATGGCGGTCGATGAAGCGGCCGGTGCCGGCGCCGGGCCCCTCCGTGGCGAGGGCGACGATCGCGTCCGTGCCCTCGGTGAGGGACTGGGGGCCGCTGTGACCGTTGAGGTCGGTCGCGGTGTAACCGGGGTCGGCGGCGTTGACACGAATGCCCTTGAGGCCCTTGGCGTACTGCGTGGTCAACATCGTCAGCGCCGCCTTCGAGGCGGCGTACAGCGGCACGACGACGTGCGACTCGGACCGGCCGGGGTCGTGGGTGAAGGCGAGGGAGCCCATGCCGCTGCTGACGTTGATGATCACGGGGTCGTCCGAGCGGCGCAGCAGCGGCAGGAAGGCGGCGGTGGTGCGGACGACGCCGATGACGTTGACGTCGAGGACGGCGCGGGCGTCGGCGGCGGTGAGGTCGCCGGGATCCACGAAGGGACCCTGCACCCCCGCGTTGTTGATCAGGACGTCGATCCTGCCCTCCTGCTCGGCGACGTCCGCGGCGGCCGCGGCCACGGACGCGTCGTCGGTGACGTCGACAGGGACGAAGCGTGCGCCCAGCGCGGCGGCCGCCTCCTCGCCCCGCTCACGGTCGCGGGCTCCCAGCAGAACGGTGTGACCGCACGCGACGAGGCGGCGGGCGGTCTCGCGGCCGATGCCCTTGTTGGCTCCGGTGATGAAGGTGATCGTCATGCCTTCGATGATTGCCCGGCCGAGCGAGCCGGACCAGGGACGCTTCGACGGTGGGAAGACCAGTACCACCCTCGCGCCCCTTCAGGTGATCGCGGAGGCGGGAGGATGGAGGGCATGACGACGACACCCCCCGGGGCCGGACTGGGCGCGATGATCCGCACGTGGCGCAACCGGCTGCCCCCGTCGGCCGCCGGGCTGCCGGTCGTCCGCAAGCGCCGAGCGGCCGGGCTGCGGCGCGAGGAACTGGCCGATCTGGCCGGGGTTTCGGTCGATTACGTCATACGCCTGGAACAGGGGCGGGCCACGACACCCTCGGCGTCGGTGGTGGCGTCCTTGGCGCGTGCCCTGCAGCTGTCCACCGCCGAGCGGGACCACCTCTACCGGCTGGCCCGGATCGTGCCGCCGGCGGACGGCACGATCAGCGACCATCTCCCGCCCGGCATGCAACGCGTGCTCGTCCGCCTCGGAGACGTTGCGGTGGCCGTGTTCGCGGCGGACTGGCAACTGGTGTGGTGGAACTCCCGGTGGGCCGCCCTGCTGGGCGACCCCTCGGCCGCGCCGCCGCGGATGCGCAACTTCGCCCGCGACAGGTTCCCGGTGGACGCCGATCACACCTCCCTCGCGCTGTGGCCGGTCACCGACGCGGATCCCGACACCACCGACGCCGCCCTCGTCTCCGACCTGCGCCGCGCCACCGGCCGCTTCCCCCGGGACAGCCGCCTGGCCGCGCTGGTCCGCGACCTGAACGCGGGCAACACGAGGTTCGCCGAGCTGTGGGCGGCGGGAGAGGTCACCGCGAACCACGGGGTCCACAAGTCGGTCGACCACCCGTCGGTGGGCCCGGTCACGGTGGACTGCGACGTCCTGACCGACGGCGACACCGAACTCAAGATCGTCATCATGACCGCCGCGCCGGGCAGCGAGGACGAGACCAAACTCCACCTCACCACCGTCGTGGGCCCACCGGCAGGCGCGCACAACTGATCCGCCCCACGCGCGGACCCAAGAAAGGCAGCAACAGTAAGTAAGATTCAATCTACGTAAGACTGGATCTACGTTAAGTGGATGCACTTCGTCGGGTCGGTCAAGTGGCTTGAGAAGCAGCCCTTCCGCCGCCATGAGTACGACGCTCTCGTCCGGGACCTGCTTGCCGTCCCCGGTACCGATCCCGACACCCCGCGTGTCGCGGTCTCACGCTGCGGGGTGACAGGCGGTCTGCCGCTGACCGCGCATGGGGGGCCGGAGGATCTTGTACGGGCATGGCAGCCCCGGTGGCCCTATCGGAAGGGGATGTTGAGCCAGGGACTGCCGGGTTCCGAGGTCAGGATCCTGTGGACGGTGACCATGTCCTGGTACCAACTGCCGAACTTCTCGTTGTCGAACTGCAGACAGCGGCCGAGGATGAAGGCTGCGGAGAATTCCTCCCAGGACTCATAGCAGCGGGCTGCGTTGTACCCGGCCTCGACGACGGCGGCCTCCGCTTCCGGCAGGTCGCAGTAGCGCGTGCTCAGACCCCAGCGGGCCATGCAGGAGGCGCGGCCCAGGTCCCAGGCGTCGGCGGAGGTGACGTACTGCCCGTCGCCGAGGATGCCGTCGGCGCGCATACGGGCCTCGTAGCGGGTGATACGGCCAATGAGGTGCTGGACGCCCTTGATGCGCGCCTCGGTCTCCGCCGCAGGGACGGGTTCGGTCTTCGTGATGCCGTCCGGGGTGAGAAGGGTCTCGCCCTCATCACGCTGGCGCAGAACCCGCGCGGCCGAGTCCCTCCAGAAGGCGGTCTCGACGTATCCGCCGAAGTCACGGGCGATGACGCGGCGCAGACCGAGAGCGAATTCCCAGACCGGGTTGGCGCCGTCGGTGGACAGCAGGGCGTGCTGCTGGGCCTGCCACTGCTGATGGCTTGTTATGCCCCACGAGGTTCGCAGCATTTCGCGTTCCGCGGGGTAGCCCTGACCGTGGTACGCCAGGGCGTTCCACGGTAGGCCCTGGCGGACGATGAGGTGAGCACCGCAAGCCAGCCCATGTGCCACGGGCCCGTGCAATGGGCCGCCCACCCGAAGAGTCCGCAGGGCTGCCTCGTCCGAAGGGCCCTTCTTTCGGTCGGTGTACTGGCCCCAGGCGTGGGAGTGCGGCGGCGCGGAGGGAAGGAATGCCTCGCACGGTGTCCTGGGATTGACAACGATCATCGGCGGGTCTGTCGGATCCCATACCTTTGCGAACCACGAAAGCGGATACCAGTCGAACACGCGATGCGGTTCGGGCACGGGCAACATGCCCTCGGTGTAGACAGCCCAGATCCTCCCACCGGCGACTCGGGGGTCGGACTCGAAGAGGGGGCGAATGTCAGTGGACCTGGCGTCCACCTTGTCGCGCCGGATCTCGAAGTACACCCGACTCTGCGCAAGTGCATCGAAGTACGCGGGCCAGTCGTCACGAGACTTGGCGTCCAGCAGCGCTTGCTCGACTTCTGAGGGAGGGGTCCAGGAAGGCGGAGTGGGAGGGCTGAAGCCCGTGGGAGCGGGACCGAACGACATTCTTCACCTGTTGCTTCTCAGGAAATTGAACGCATCTTATTACCTTCGAGCATGTCCGCCGGGCCCTGAGCGTGACTTCGTGGTCGCCCCACGTCAGCCTCCCCCCCCCGGCCGGGGGTACGTTGCGGTCTGTTAGCGATACCAGTCCCCGCCCCCGCTCCCCAGGGCGCTCCGCAAGAAGCTCTCAAGGGACGGCGAGATCCAGTTCCTGCTATCCGTTTCATGATCCCAGACGAACACATCATCCCGTTCAGGCGTCCGGATGAAGGCGAACTGATCTCCACCACCGTTGTCGCCGAAGAAGAGGAGCGGATCGAACGGCATGTAGAGGTTCCGGAGCTGCTCATCGTTACGGAGCGAGATATTCTCAGCGAGAATTCGATCAGCCGACCAGACAACCTCGACACCATATTCGGCATTGATTCCGTCAGTCTCCGCAAGAAGAGATCGAAGTGGCGGCGGAACCGACTGCCCAAGTCGTTCTTCGAGCAGCACCAGGGCCTCTTCGGCGGTAGGACTGTGGAGCTCTATATTCAAAATTCAAAGGCTATTTCACGCCACATGCGAATTCTCCGACGGTGCCGATCCGCCCGATAGGATGCATTTCATTCGATGGGAGCAACAGATTTACTCTGCAGCCACGTCTGGGAAAATTCTGCACGGTTGCTGACAACGGATTCGGGATCGTGAGACCGATTGCTTCCTGACTGCATCACTTTGCCGGGCCACTTTTCGCCGTCTCGTCACTTCTACCGACTTGCAGTGCCGTCACATCAAGTGAACATGAGGTGATCCCTGATGCTCATACTTGGAAGGATGGAGACCTCCATTCTTCCCCCACACTCACCCATATCGAAGTCGATGAGGATTCGACTGGAGGTGCCATCAGCATGCACAGTCATGCTTGTAGCGCTTTCACGGAATAGATCCAGGATCTGTTCTCCCTCTCTGTTTTCCCAGCGGACTCGCACCGACCGGGCGAGCGTGTCGTAGGAGACCAACATGGACTCACCATTCGACCCTCGCAAAGTGAGCACACGGGCCCCGCTTTCTTCCTCCGTCTCGGGCCACTCACCGAGCTGTTCGATGATCTCCTGGTCGCTGGGGGCAATGAACTCTCTATACATGCTTCTTCTTCCTCACAGGACTAGTGGCCATAGGGTGGCCAGTGATCTGCGTGTTTGACAATGCTCACGCCTGGGCCGCTGCCACGGAAGATTACGGTAGACAGCCGGCGCGTGCCATCACTCAAGACCTCCCAGGTGCTCTCGACACCTAGCGCCCCGCGTGGCCCGTGAATGACGGAACTTGTCACACCGAATTCACCGCTCCCACCGTCCCATTGCTTGGAGAAGGTCCTCTCGAACGGCTGCTGGGACGCACTTACCAAGTGCTCGGTCACATGCTGCCGCATTGTTGGGGTGTCAGGGATGCCGATCCGTCGCAGCTGCATTTCATTCTGCAGTGCTCGTGGCGAGTTGTGCGCATCCGGCTTGATGTTCTTATTGAACAGGTAGTCCAGCTTGCGGGGGTCAACCTCAGCGCCCGGCTTACATCCAGCGAGGCCGAGCGAGTCGGTCCAGGTATGGGGGTTCTGGACGTAACTCGTCGGGTTGTCCGCGGGTCCCAGCCCGAGCGGATCGGAAGTGAGATAGCGCGCCGTTTCGGGGTCGTAGTGCCGGAAGTAGTTGTAATGCAACCCCGTTTCGGGGTCGAAGTACTGGCCCGGGAAGCGGAGGGGTGTGTAGGCCGTGCTGTCGGCAGCCCAGGCCGTTGTGCCCCACAAGGTGCTGCGCATGCGCCACGCTATGTCGCCGGTCTCGTCGATGAGTTCGGTCGGGGTGCCGACCAGGTCGGTGACTATGGCGAAGAAGCGGGCGTCGATTTCGTCTTGGGGGGCGTCGGCGGCTGTGATGCGTTCCGTCTGGGCGATCGGGTGCAGGCCCTGGTGGTCCCAGGTCAGGGTGACCGGGTTGGGGAGAGACGGGGATGTCGTGGTCTGTTCGCAGAGGGTCGTGCCGTCCCAGGTGAAGTCCACCTGTTCCAGGACCGAGGTGCCGTCCCCCGCCAGGCGTTGCTTCGCGATACGGCGGCCCAACGGGTCGTAGCGATAGCGCCAGCGTGTGCCGTCGGGGGTTGTCACCGCCGTCAGGCGGTCCTCCGCGTCCCATTCGTAGCGCCAGGTGTCCGGCTTGCGGGACAGGCGGGTCTTCTGGCGGAGGGTGATGCGGCCCGCTTCGTCGTGTTCGTAGCGGATGGAGCCAGCGCGGGTGATGCGGGTTCCGTTGTAGGAGCGGGTCCCGGTTGCCTCCTGGCCGGGATGGCTGGAGGGCCAGCTCGCCGCCGTCTGGTTGCCCGCCTCGTCGTAGGCGTACGTCTCCGTCCAGTTCGCCGCGTGGACGGCCGTGACACGGCCCGCCATGTCCAGGTCGAAGTGGCGCGTGCCGTTCAGGTGGTCGTCGATGGCCGTGAGGTTGCCGTCGGCTCGGTAGGTGTAGGCGCGGTGCTGGAGGTGGCTGCCGGCCGGGCCGATGATGTCTTGCTTCGTCAGGCGGCCCAGGGGTCGAACGCCTGGGTGAGGGTCACCGACTCGGCTACGTGGCGGGTCAGTTCGCGGCCCGCCTCGTCGTGCGTGAAGGTGAGGGTGCGGCCCGACACCACCATGCCGGTGCGGTTGCCCGACGCGTCGTACGACCACGTCGTCGTCGCGGCGGACGGCGTGGTGCGGCTGGTGCGGCGGCCCAGCACGTCGTACGTGTGGGTGAGCGTGCGGCCGTTCACCGTCTCCGACAGCACGCGGCCCGCTTCGTCCCGGTGCAGCATCAGGGTCGCGTCCGGGCCCGTCGCCTCCGTCAGGGCGCCCGTCAGGTCGTACGCGTACGTCGTGACCGCACCGGCCGCCTCCTTGCGGATCACCTGACCCAGTACGTCCCGCGTGAAGTGGATCGACTGGCCGGTAGCGGTTGTGGTGCCTCTCAGTTGTCCTGCCGGGTCGTGGTCGTACGTCAGCCTGCGGTCGTCGAAGTCCGTCTCCGCGATCAGGCGGCCTGCCGGGTCGTACTCGTAACTCCACGTCAGGCCCTGCGGGTTCACCACCTGCGTGAGGCGTAGTTCCGTGTCGTGGGCGAACTCGTAGCGCACGCCGTCCGGGTCCGTGCGGGCGGCCAGCAGGTCGAAGTGTGTGTATTCGTAGCGGGTCACCGCGCCCGACGCGTCCGTGTGGGTGGTGCAGTTGCCTTCGCCGTCGTAGGTCCAGGACTCCGTCGTGCCGTCCGCCGCCGTACGGTGGGACAGGCGGCCCTCCACCGTCCACTCCAGGCAGGTCACGGAGCCCGTCGGGTCCGTGATCGTCACCGGGCGGCCGAAGGCGTCGCGTTCGTAGCGGGTCACCGCGCCCAGGGGGTCGGTGATCTCCAGGGGCAGGCCCGCCGCGTTGCAGCGGACCCTTGTGGTGTCTCCCAGGGCGTTCGTGACGGACTCCAGGTGACCCCGGTCGTCGTACGTGAAGCGGGTCGTCGCCCCGGAGGTGTCGGTCACCGCCGTGCGGTTGCCATACGCGTCGAACTGCTGGGTGACATGCGTGCCGTCGGCGCCGGTCACCGCGATCGGCAAGCCCTGGTCGTCGTAGGCGACGCTGGTGTAGCGGCCGTCCGGGCGGACTGCCAGGACCGTGCGGCCAGCCCCGTCGTAGGTGTAACCCACCGTGCGGCCCAGTGGGTCGGTGATGGTCAGCGGGCGGTGGGCCCGGTCGTAGGTGGTGTGGGTCGTGGCGCCGTCCGGGGCCGTTTCCGCCACCACCTGAAGGTCGCCGTTGACCTCGTAACGGGTGCTGTGGCCCAGCGAGTCGACCGCCGTGACCGTCCGGTGCCCGGTGGTCGGGTCGGGGTCGCCGTAGGAGTACGTGTAGCTCAGGTGGCCCGCCTCACCGCCCTGTGACGTGCAGCGGTCCTCGTCGTCGTAGACGTAGTGGTACGAGGAGTCGTTGGTGTCGGTCCAGGCGGTGATCCGGCCGGTGGAGTCGTTGGTGAAGCGGGTCGGCAGGCCCGAGGAGTTCGTCACCGTCGACAGGTGGCCATGCGCGTCGTAGGTGAAGCGGACCAACTCGATGTCGTCGGTGAGGTGCAGGGCCGTGATCCGGCCGTCCTCGGTTGTGATCCTCAGGTCGTAGCCGGACGAGTGCACGATGCCCGTGGGGGCGCCCTCGTCGTCGTACTCGAAGGTGAGCCACTGGCTGCCCGAGCGGTCGATGAGCTGGGACAGCAGGGCTATGCCGTCGCCGCCCGGGCCAGCGAAGTCCCAGACACGGCCGGACTCCGGGTCGGTGACCGTGTAGTCGCCCCACTCGTCCACCGTCAGCGGCCAGGAAGCGCCCTCCAGCGGTAGCACCGGGACGCCTGGCGCCGGGTGCGGATACGCCAGCAACGAGCCGTCCTCGCGTACGAAGATGACGCCTTCCGCGTCGATCTCCAGGCGCTGGTCCGCCGTCGACGTCCAGCAAGGGCCGAACCAGCGGCCCGCCCGGTACGACGACTCGAACTGGCGGGTGAAGATCAGGGGCAGCCGCGCGGGGAGCGACACGTCCGTCTGCGGCAGCGACATGCGGCCGGTGGCCATGTCGATCGGGTCGCTGCCGAAGAGCTTGCACCTCAGTTCCCGGGCGACGTCCATGAGTCCCCGGCGCGTGCCCTGCCGTGCGGCTCCCGTCGCCGCGTCCTTCGCGACCCCGCGCAGAGCATCCCGCCCAACCGCACGCCCCACACCCCCCGCGCCCTTCCCCCCGATCAGGTTCGACGCGAGATACCCCAACGCGTCCCCCGGATCGCTCGACCACCCCGTCCCCAACAGCGACATCGGCAGCCGCTCCGGGTGGGCTGCCGTGCCCACCAGGCCCGCCAGCAGGAGTTGGGAGTTCTTCGACCAGTCGCCGGGGTGGGTCAGGTTGTACGGGTCCAGCGGGTTGACCGTGCGTGCCAGTTTCAGCATGTCCGTGCCGCCGCGCAGCAGGCCGCCCAGGACGTGGACCGAGTTGAGCTGGGTGCCGACGAACAGGTCCGTCGCGCCCGCGCCCAGGCGGTCGGTGAACTCCGGTTTCGGCGGGGCCGACTCCATCGCTGCGGCTATCTTGCCGCGGGCCTCCTGCGCCACGTCGGTGCGCTGGCGCCGCGCGTCGGACAGGATCTCCTGTGCCTCCTTGCGGCCCGCCGTCCCGGGGTCGGTGAAATCGCCGGGCTTCGTCGGCTTCACGCCCGGGTCGCCGCCCGCCTCGGCGGTCGCGTTGTATCGCTCGGCCGCCCGGTTGTACGCCGACACCTGCGCGTCGTAGGTGTCGGCCGCCCGCCGGGAGGCGTCCTGCGCGGCCCGGTATTTCTCGATCGCCACCTGCGCCCGCTCCTGTGCCCAGGCCACCGTGTCCGCGTACGTGTCCAGCGCGGAAGCCGCCGCCGTGCAGGCGTCCGCCGCCGTCAGCCACTGCTTCGGCTGTACGTCGAACTTCGCGCGGAACGCGTCCGCCGCCTGGCCCCGCCACTCGCCCGGGTCGAGGGAGCGCATGCCCTGGCCGACGTTCTCGAAGGCGGCCGCGAACTTTCGCAGATGCCCCGCCCGTTCGCGGAGCGCCGGCTCGCTGCCGTGGACGAGTTCCTTCGGGTCCTCGCTCTCGCCCAGCGCGCGCTCGGCGACCGTGCCGCCCAGACGGTTGTTCACGCCCTCGCCGAAGTCCCGTACGTCCTCGGCCATGCCGTCCGCGCCGACCTCGGACAGGCCGTCCGCCACATGGTCGGAAGTCCAGTTGACCGCCTCGCCCACGCCCTTGCCGACACCCTCGGCAGCACTCTCCAGGCCGTCCCCGAGGCCGTCCACGAAATCCCCGATGCCCATCAGCCCTCCCCCTCCCCGTCAGCAGCCGAAGAGGGAGGCCCGCTCCACTGCCAGTCCGTATCCGGGTCGAAGAACGCGTCCGGCGTCACCGTCGATGTCGAAACGTCTTCCGCCGCCTGCGTCCAGGCCGCCTTCACCTCGTCCTGGCCCGACGTGAAGGACTCCGCGCTGTAGTCCGCGTTCGCCACCTGGCTGACCGGGTTGTCCTTCAGCGTCTCCGACCAGGAACGTGCCTTCACCTCGTCCGGCGACAGATACGGGTTGCCCGTGCCCGCCGTCCACACCGACTTCAGGGTGTCGGAGACGTACTGCTCCTGCTCGTGGTAGATCCCCGCCGACAGGCCCAGTCGGCCCGCGAACTCGTTCGCGTCCTGCATCAGCGAGCGCACGCCCCAGCCCCAGCGGTCGCAGAAGTCGGCGAAGACCTGTTGGAGGCCGTCGTCACCGACCTCCAGGCCGGTCATCGCGAGGTCGTCGAAGCCTCGGCCCAGGTTCGCCTCGATGTCGAAGCCGAACTCCTTGAGCTCCGCCATCGCCTGGTTGATGCCCCGGGTGATCCGCTCCATCGCCTGCGGATCGACCTGGTAGCCGTCACCGGCGCTCACGCCGCAGGCTCCGTCGAAGCGATGTCCACTGCCACCGCGTCCGGCACGATCCCCGCAACCGGCGGCAGCACGAGACCCGTCGGGCTCCCCGCGTCCACCGCGATCCCCGTCGGACCGTCCACCCTCGGGATCACCTGGTCCAGCAGACGCGCCCCGAACACCGGCACCCACCCGGGCACGGCCTCACCCCGCGCCTCGGCGAATCGTTCCAGTGCCGCGAGATCCGTGAACGCGAACAGCCAGCGAATCCCGCCCGACTCCGCCGACAGCAACGAACCGTCCACGACCGGCACCAGCACCTCGCTGCGCCGGAACTCCCCCACTGCCTCACGCAGGTTGCCCTGCCCCACGGCCGCCAAGTCCGTCAGCCGTCCCCGCAACGCCTCGGCACTCACTCCAGCCACCCCCGCCGTAGCCCTCATCGAACGTCGCACAAGTGAACGACGATGCTAGACGATGCGGCTGAGAATCAGCCCGTCGCCACCGCCGACAGCCGGTGCACATCCCGGGCCGTCCCCGTGACCCCCGACAAGAACCCCTGCGCCCGCGGTGAGGCCGTCTCCGTCAGCCAGTCCGGGTCGATGTCGCACACGGCCACGCGGACCCCCGTCCCGGCGAGCGCCAGCGGCAGCGTGTGGACCACGGTCGACGGGAAGCTGAGGATCGTACGGCCGATGGGTCCGCGGCGGGCGATCAGCTCCAGGGGGAGGTCCGGGCGGACGATCTCCAGCCCCGTCTCCACGGCCAGCCGGTGCAGCTTGTCCGTCGCCTCGCGGCGGTGGGCGAAGTAGCGGGTGGCGCCGTGGGTCTTGGCCAGGCGGGTGACCGCCTCCACATAGCGGTCGGCGTCCACCACGCCTGTCTCCACCAGCGAGGTGCCGACCATGTCCGCGCCCTTCGTGATGCGCGGCGGGCCGAAGCGGACGCGGGTCCAGGCGAAGGAGTGCACCGACAGCGTCACTCCCGTGGGCGCCTGCGTCATCGGCATCGAGGAGAAGATCTCGACTCCCCTGCCCTCCCCCGGCGTCAGGCGCCTGCGGGCCGCCGCCGATATCGGGGCGAAGGCGAGGTCGCGGGGGCTCGGGCGGCCGCCCTTGCGGTGCCAGCGCACCAGGCGTTCACCGCCGGCCAGTTGGGAGACGAGCTCCATCGTCGCCGTGCCGTCGTCGACCACGACCAGGTCGGTCGCGCGAGTGATCGTCAGGAGCAGTTGCACATAGCGGGAGAACGGGTCGCCCAGGACCACACGGCTCGCCTTGCGGAGCATGCCCGCGAGGCCGCCGATGGTCTGGAAGGGGGCCGCGGGGCCGCCCCTCGCCTCCTCCCAGCGGACCTCGTGGCCCTCCTCGCGGGCGAGTTCCGCCATCCGGCGCAGCTGACCGCGGGTCATGGGGTCGGTCGGGGACAGCACGACGAGGGTGAGCCGCACGCCGGGTGCGTGGGCGTGCGCCCACTCCAGCACGTTGAGCAGCTGGACCGGGCTCTCCACGAACGCGAGGGTGTGGGGGCCGGTGTTCCCGGCGCGGGGGCTCATCGACGTACGACCGTCCCGTCGTAAGGCGCTCATGCGGCGCTCGTATACAGGGGCGCGCCGGGTCCTCAGGCAGACGACACCTGAGGACCCGGCACCTCGTGGCTCAGACCGAGACCGGCTCGCCCGCCGCCGCGGCGATCTCCGCCTCGGCGACCACGCCGGTGACGCGGCGCAGCTTCTTCATGGGGCCGAGCTCGGAGTCGTAGACCTTCTTGACGCCGTCGCCGAGGGAGGCCTCGATGGTGCGGATGTCCCGCACGAGCCTCTGCAGGCCCTGCGGCTCCACCGACGCGGCCTGGTCGGAGCCCCACATCGCGCGGTCCAGGGTGATGTGGCGCTCGACGAAGGTCGCGCCGAGGGCGACCGCGGCCAGCGTGGTCTGCAGGCCCGTCTCGTGGCCGGAGTAGCCGATCGGGACGTTCGGGTACTCCTCCTGGAGCGTGTTGATGACCCGGAGGTTGAGCTCCTCGGCCTTCGCCGGGTACGTCGAAGTGGCGTGGCAGAGAAGGATGTTCTCCGAGCCGAGGACCTCGACCGCGTGGCGGATCTGCTTCGGGGTGGACATCCCGGAGGACAGGATGATCGTGCGGCCCGTGGCGCGCAGGGCGGACAGGAGCTCGTCGTCCGTGAGGGAGGCGCTCGCCACCTTGTGGGCGGGCACGTCGAACTTCTCCAGGAAGGCGACGGCCTCGGTGTCCCACGGGGAGGCGAACCAGGCGATCCCCTTCTCCTTGCAGTACGCGTCGATCCGGCGGTACTCGTCCTCGCCGAACTCCACGCGGTGGCGGTAGTCGATGTAGGTCATCCGGCCCCAGGGGGTGTCGCGCTCGATGTCCCACTGGTCGCGCGGGGTGCAGATCTCGGGCGTGCGCTTCTGGAACTTGACGGCGTCGCAGCCGGCCTCGGCGGCCACGTCGATGAGCTTGAAGGCGTTCTCCAGCTCGCCGTTGTGGTTGATGCCGATCTCGCCGCAGATGTAGACGGGCTGACCGGGGCCGGCGATGCGCTCGGTGCCGAAGGTGCGCAGACGGGTGTTGACAGACATGAGGGGAACGTTCCTTAACTGTCGAGGGAGTCGAGAGAGGGGCCGAGGATCCAGCTGGCGATCTCTCGGATCGCGCCGTCGCCACCGGGGACGGTGGTGACCGCACGGGCGGCGCCGCGTACCACGTCGTGGGCGCTCGCGACCGCCACGGGCCAGCCCACGAGGGCGAAGCACGGGAGGTCGTTGACGTCGTTGCCGGCGTAGAGCACGCGCTCGGGCGCGATGCCCTGCTCCTCGCACCACTGCTTCAGCGCGAGGTCCTTCCGGTCGATGCCGTGCAGCACGGGGATCTTGAGCTTGCGTGCGCGGGCGGCGACGACCGGGTTCTGCTCCGTGGAGAGGATCAGCATCTTCAGGCCCGACTTGCGCAGGGCGGCGATGCCGAGTCCGTCGCCGCGGTGCACGGAGACGAACTCCTTTCCATCGGCGTCGATCAGCACCCGGTCGTCGGTCTGGGTGCCGTCGAAGTCCAGTACGACCGCGTCGATGTCGTCGAAGGACGGCAGTGCTCCGGCGCGGTCGGCGTCGAACAGGGGGGCCAGCGCGCGGGCGCGGGCGAGGTCGTGCGGGTCGTCGATCTCCAGCACGCGCGCGGGGTCCGTGCGGACGAGTTCCGTACGGCCGAAGAAGCGGTGCTGGTGCTTGCGGAAGCCCGGCGCGTCCATCGCGTAGGCGGCGCCGGTCTCCAGGAGGTCCTGGGGGCGGTCCTGGCGGCGGGGGCGGTAGGACTTGTCGTGGTTGACGCCGAAGCCCCCGCCGGTGGTCGAGCCCGCCGCGTCCTGGGGGGCCTCGGCGTCCCGCCAGATGAAGCCGTGGAAGGGCGCCACGGTGACGGCGGTGTCCGCGCCGTCCTCGACGACCGCGGCGGCGACCCCGTCGATGTCCTCACGGACGACGAAGGGGCTGGTGCACTGCACGAACACCACGACGTCGACGGCCGCGCCGTGCAGGGCCTCGTGGGTGTCCAGGGCGTGCAGGACGGCGGCCTCCGAGGTGGCCGTGTCACCGGCGATGGCGGCGGGGCGCAGCACCACCTCGGCGCCGGCCTCGCGGGCGGCGGCGGCGATCGCCTGGTCGTCGGTGGAGACGAGGACGTCCGTCACCAGCCGGGTCGCCCGGCACTCGCGCACGGCCCGCGCGACCAGCGGCACACCTCCCACGGGGGCGAGGTTCTTCGCGGGCACGCCCTTGGAGCCGCCGCGTGCGGGAATCACCGCGAGCACCCGGCGCACCGAAGCGCCTTGGCCCGCTTGCGGGTGGGACATGGGGTCTGCTCCTTGCGAGAGGCCTTGGAAGGTGTTCACAGCTCCCCCATCCGCCGGATCACCGGGGCCACGCGCTGCACCCCGTGCCGGTAGGCGCCGCGGGCCGCCCGGCGGACGATCTGGCGGACCGGACCCGGCTCCCTCTCGTGGGCGGGTGCGCCGGGCAGCGGTGTGCCGTCGGGGCCGAGGTGGTGGCGGGCGAGGATGCCGGGGAGGTAGCCGGGGGCGGTGACGGGTGTGTAGTACGGGGTCAGCGGGGGCAGCCCGGGCGAGGCCAGCAGCTTGGTGATGCGCTCGCGCGCCGCGTCGAAGGCGTGCGCGTACGAGCCGTCCGGTACGACTCCCTGCCGGGCCACCCACTCCTCGTCGGGCACCGGCCGGTGACCGGCGTCCAGTTGGTCCCAGGAGGCGAGGCAGCCGGAGCCCACGAAGTGGTGGTTGCCGAGGACCTCGCGGATGCCCAGGTCGGTCAGTACGGCCGTCGGGATCCGGCGGTGCAGCGACTCCAGCGCGGCCGTGGAGCTGATGGTGACCAGCAGGTCGGTCCGGTCCAGGACCTCGCCCATGTTGCCGTACACCAGACGGAAGTTGGCCGGTGGTTCGAGCCGCTGGACCAGCTTCTGGTACGGCAACTCCTCGATGTGCGTGGTGTGTTCGCCGGGCCGGGAGCGCAACTTGAGCAGCACCTCGCGCTGGGGGTGCAGCCGGGCGTGCCGGATGAGCCGGTTCAGCAGGTACACGCGGTCCCCGCGGTTGTCCGGCACCGAGGGCTGGACCGCGAAGACCACGGTGTACGGGGTGTGTTCACCTTGGTAGGCCGCACCGCCGAGGAACGGCAGCGCCACCTCCGTGACCGACGAGGCATCGGCGCCCACGCCCTCGTACACCGCGCAAAATCGCTCGGCGTCCTGGCGGGAGTTGGCGAGGACCAGGTCGGCCCCGTGCCGCAGGAGGAGGCCGTCGGCGAGCTTCTCGTAGACGACGCCGACATAGCCGGTGACGACGACGGGACGCTTCTCGAGGCCCTCCCAGACGCGCCCCAGCCCGTGCAGCATCGCCTGGACCCCGCCGCCGACCAGGGCCAGCACGACGAGGTCGTACGACGTCTCGGCCATGGCCCGCAGGAACTCGGCCGCGGTCACCTCCCGCAGGGAGTCCGCGCGCACCCCGACCTCGTCGAGCTGGCGTGCGGTGGGGGTGGCCCGGCCGCGCAGCAGGAATCCGTCCAGCGCGGGGCCGGCCTGCGCCCCGCCTCGGGGTGCGGCTTCCATGGACGGATCCGGAGCGATGCGGTCGGCGGTCAGCGCACCCCATTTCCAGCGGGTGTCGGAGTCCGCGAGGACGGCGATTCGAAGGGACTTCGGTGTACTTGGCGGCACGACGACGACGTTAGGAAGGGATTTCTAGGTCCCGCCCAACCGTGAATCAACGAGAAGTTAACAAAGGACCACCGAGAGCCGAACTGGCCCGCCCAGGACCAGGAAGTACACGGGATGCACCGATCCGACACATCGAGTTCACCCGCAGTCTCCTTTCCGGAAAGTTCTGCTGCCGGACCGCCTTCTAGCGTTTTGCGGGTGCCCAAGCTCTCCGTCATCGTGCCGTTCTACAACGTGCAGCAATACGCCCCCGACACCCTCCGAAGTCTTCGCATGAATGCGCACCGGGATTTCGAGTTCGTCCTGGTGAACGACAAATCCAAGGACGAAACTCCGGCGATTCTCGACCGTGCGGCCGAGGAGCTGTCGGACGTCGCCCAGGTGCGGGTCCTCCACCACGAGACGAACGGAGGGCTCGCCACCGCGCGCAACACCGGCCTGGACGCGGCGCGCGGCGAGTATCTGACCTTCCTGGACGGCGACGACTGGCTCGCGCCGGGCTATCTCACACAACTGGTCGCTGCCATCGAGGAGTTGGGCTGTGACTTCGTCCGTACCGACCATGTGCAGACCGTGGCGCGGGCCCGGACCGTGCACCGGGTCCCGATCGGGCGGCGGGGCGAGGTGCTGAACCCGCGGGACGCGATCCTGCCCGCCGACCGCTCGACCTCCGTGGACTACGCGTACGCGTGGGCCGGCGCCTACCACCGCCGTCTGCTCGACAAAGGCCTGCTGCACTTCACCGACGGGCTGCGCACGGCCGAGGACCGGCCGTGGATATGGAAGCTGCACCGTGAGGCCGAGTCGTTCGCCGTGGTGAGCCTGCTGGGGGTGTTCTACCGGCGCGGGGTGGCCTCCTCCCTCACCCAGATCGGCGACGCCCGCCAGCTCGACTTCATCCGCGCCTTCGACCAGGTCATCGAGGAGACGGCGGCGGACCGGGACGCCGACAAGCTGCTGCCCAAGGCGGTGCGCACCTACTGCGCGATCATGGCCCACCATCTCTCCGACGAGTCCAAGTGGGAGCCGTCCGTGGCCAGGCAGCTGCGGGCGATGAGCGCGGCGGCCATGAGGCGGATGCCGCAGGACGCGCTCGGCGACGTACTCGACACCATGGACCTGCGCCGTTCCGCCAAGCTGCGGCGGCTGCGGCGACGGGTCACCACAGCGAAGGCGGCCGCGTGATGCCCCCGACCGGTTCCCGTACGACCCAGATCTTCTGCGCCTCCACGCTGTACGGCGCGGTCACGCTGGCCGCCGCGATCGACTCCGACCTCTTCGAGGAGCCCGAGCGGCGGGTGCTGCTGGTGTTCAACAACACGGCGACACCGGAGACGTCGACACCGCTGGACGAGATGCCGGGCTTCGCGCCGCTGCGCGACCACTTCGACGAGGTGCTGTCCTGGAACGAGGCCATCCGCCCCTTCCACCCGGGCTCCTGGACGCCCCGCCCGGACGACATCCCCCTCTTCGAGCGCTATCTGCGGCTGCTGTGGGGCCTGGGCGAGGACCGGGTCGAACTGGTCCTGGAGTCCCTCCAGGTCGCCCCCGCCCTCACCGTCGCCCAGATCTTCACCGGCGCCCCGGTCGACGTCTACGCCGACGGGCTGATGAGTTACGGCCCCACCCGCAGCAGGCTCGACCCGCTGGTCGGCACCCGGGTGCGACGGCTGCTCCACCTGGACCTGATCGCGGGCCTCACGCCGATGCTGCTGACCGAGTTCGGCGTACCGCCGGTCGTGGTGCCGACGTCCGCCTTCCTGAAGGCGATGGGTGAACTGACGGCCGCCGTAGAGGAGTTGCCGCCGCTGCCGGACGACGCGGCGCTGCTGCTCGGCCAGTACCTCTCCGCGCTGGAGATCCTCTCCCCCGAGGAGGAGGAGGCCCTGCACGTGCGGATGCTGAAGGGCGCGGTCGCCAAGGGACACCGTGCGGTCGTCTTCAAGCCGCACCCCAGCGCACCGGCCCGCTTCAGCCGCGCCCTGGAGGCCGAGGCCGAGAAGCTCGGCGTGGACCTCACCGTGCTGGACACCCCGGTGCTCGCCGAGGTGCTGTTCGAGAAGGCCCGGCCCGCACTGGTCGTCGGCTGCTTCTCCACCGCCCTGTTCACGGCCTCCGCCCTCTACGACCTGCCGGCCGCCCGCATCGGCACCGAGCTGCTGCTGCAGCGGCTGACGCCGTACCAGAACAGCAACCGGGTGCCGGTGGTGCTGGCGGACGCGGTGCTGGCAGATCTGGAGGGCCGCGCCGGCGAGGAGGCGGTGCCCGCCGACACGCTCAACGACCTGGTCACCGCACTGAGTTTCACGATGCAGGCGCAGCTCCACCCGCCGCTGCGCCCGGCCGCGGAACGCTATCTCTCCCGGCACTTCGGCCCCCGCACCCGGCGCTACTTCCGCAAGAAGCGCCTGACCTCGCTCGGGCTGCCGGGCGGGATCCCGGAGCGGCTGGCCTTCCTGCCGCACAACGCGACCGCGCGCCGGGTGGTGCGCAGGGCACGGGCCCTGAAGAAGTCCGTACGGCGATAGGCGCCGAGGACACGGGCGGGGGGTTGCTCCGGTGGGCCGGGAACACCGGGGGAATCCTGTCCGTCGGCCAGGTGAACCCTTGGAGAGAGCTGAGCGAAGAGCGATCTCCTCGAACACAAGTGCCCGGGACGCTGCCTAACCTGCTGGTGGACGCCACTTCTCCCTGCTAGGGGTACCACCGTGACCGAGACGGTCGTGAGCACCACCAAGCCGCAGTCCGTCACGGCTGCACCCGTTCAGGTCGCGCCGGTCAAGCGCGCGGGCGGCCGACTCCGCGCGCTGGACGGGCTACGGCTGGTGGCCGCGCTGATGGTGGCGGCGTACCACTACGGCGGCCGGGGCGGTGAGGTCACCGGGGCCTGGGGACGTTCCGCACAACAGCAGTTCCCCACCCTGCACACACCGTTCGCCTACGGCTGTCTCGGGGTCCAGATCTTCTTCGTCATCAGTGGCTTCGTCATCTGCATGAGCGGCTGGGGCCGTCCGCTGCGCTCGTTCTTCGCGTCCCGTGTGTCCCGGCTGATGCCCGCCTACTGGGTGGCTGTGATCCTCGTCGCCGGGGTGTTCGCGCTCCCCTGGGTCGTCTACAGGACGGTCTCGCCGAGCGACGCCCTGGTGAACCTGACCCTGCTCCAGCAGCCGCTGGGCGTCGACCGGGTGCTCGGCGTGGACTGGACCCTGTGGGCGGAGATCCGCTTCTACGCCCTGTTCGCCCTGGTCGTGGTCCTGCCGGGCGCGAACCGGCGCCGGGTCGTCATGTTCTGCGCGTGCTGGACCCTCGCGGCCGCGATCGCCCAGGGCGCGAAGACGCCACTGCTGGACATCGTGCTGATGCCGGAGTACGCGCCGTTCTTCATCGGCGGCATGGGCCTCTACCTGGTCCACCGCGACCGCAAGGACGCCTACGCGTGGGGCATCGTCGCCGTCAGCTTCCTGATCGGCCAGCACTACGCGGTGCGCGAGCTGTGGAACGCCTCGGACCCGAACGCCTTCGCCCACCGGACGACGTTCGGCATCGTCCTGGTCGTCGCCTTCGGGTTCCTCGCCGTCGCCGCGATCGCGCTCGGCCGGCTGGAGTGGGCGAACTGGCGCTGGCTGACGGTGGCCGGGGCGTTGACGTACCCCTTCTACCTGGTGCACGAACACCTGGGCTGGGTGGTGATCAAGGTCCTCCACCGTGACCTGGACCTGCCGTCGGCCGTGACCTTCGCCCTGACCGTCGCCTCGATGCTGACCCTCGCCTGGCTCCTCAACCGCTTCGTGGAGGACCGGCTGACCCCGCGGTTGCGGGCGGCGCTCGATGCCCGGGGAACGGGCGGACACCGGGCTGGTCAGGGCTGAGTTCGGGGCTGTTCCTGGTGCGGCCCGACGGCTATGCGGGCTGGGCGGGCGAGGACGCCTCGAAGCTGATGGGGTACATCGGCCGCGGGATCGCGCGCTAGCGAGCGACTGCTTCACGGCTGCGACGCCGGACATGGGGACGAGTGTCGCACCACCGAACACGGGGACGAGTGGCGCACTCAGAACGCGTCCGAGGGGACATACGTGCCCCACACCTCGCGCAGGGCGTTGCACACCTCGCCGACCGTCGCCCGGGCCTTCAGCGCGTCCTTCATCGGGTACAGGACGTTGTCCTCGCCCTCCGCCGCCTTCTTCAGGGCGGCGAGGGCCGCGTCCACCGCCGCCCGGTCGCGTTCGGCGCGCAGTTTCGCGAGGCGTTCGGCCTGTTGGGCCTCGATGGCGGGGTCGACGCGGAGCGGCTCGTAGGGTTCCTCCTCGTCGAGCCGGAAGCGGTTGACGCCGACGACCACCCGCTCGCCGGAGTCGGTCTCCTGGGCGATGCGGTAGGCGTTGTGCTCGATCTCGTTCTTCTGGAAGCCGTGCTCGATGGCGGCGACCGCGCCGCCGAGGTCCTCGACCTTCCGCATCAGCTCCAGTGCGGCCCCCTCGACGTCGTCGGTCATCTTCTCCACGGCGTACGAGCCCGCGAAGGGGTCCACGGTGGCCGTGACGTCGGTCTCGTGGGCGAGGACCTGCTGGGTACGGAGCGCCAGCCGGGCGCTCTTGTCGGTCGGGAGCGCGATGGCCTCGTCGAAGGAGTTGGTGTGCAGGGACTGGGTGCCGCCCAGGACCGCGGCCAGCCCCTGGACGGCGACCCGGACCAGGTTGACCTCCGGCTGCTGGGCCGTCAGCTGCACCCCGGCCGTCTGCGTGTGGAAGCGCAGCATCAGCGACTTGGGGTCCATCGCGCCGAACTCGTCCCGCATCACCTTCGCCCAGATGCGCCGGGCCGCACGGAACTTGGCGACCTCCTCCAGAATCGTCGTACGGGCCACGAAGAAGAAGGACAGGCGGGGTGCGAAGTCGTCGACGTCCATGCCGGCCGCGACCGCCGTGCGCACGTACTCGATGCCGTCCGCGAGCGTGAACGCGATCTCCTGCGCCGGGGAGGCGCCCGCCTCGGCCATGTGGTAGCCGGAGATCGAGATCGTGTTCCACCTGGGGATCTCGGCCCCGCAGTACTTGAAGATGTCCGCGGTCAGACGCAGGGAGGGCTTCGGCGGGAAGATGTACGTGCCCCGCGCGATGTACTCCTTCAGCACGTCGTTCTGGATGGTGCCGGTGAGATGGTCCGCCGGCACCCCCTGCTCCTCGGCGACCAGTTGGTACAGGAGCAGCAGCACCGCGGCGGGTGCGTTGATCGTCATCGACGTGGACACCTGGTCCAGCGGGATCCCGCCGAACAGCACCCGCATGTCCTCGACCGAGTCGACGGCGACACCCACCTTGCCGACCTCGCCGTGGGCGATCGGCGCGTCGGAGTCGTGGCCCATCTGGGTGGGCAGGTCGAAGGCGACCGACAGGCCCGTCGTGCCGTGGGCGATCAGCTGCCGGTACCGGGCGTTGGACTCGGTGGCCGTGCCGAAACCGGCGTACTGGCGCATGGTCCAGGGGCGGCCCGTGTACATCGACGGGTACACGCCCCGCGTGAAGGGGTACCCGCCCGGCTCGCCGAGCTTCTCCTCGGGAACCCAGCCCTCCAGGGCCTCGGGACCGTAGACGGGTTCGATGGGCAGTCCGGACTCCGACTCACGCGTCATGCCCACCACCGTATTGCGGTCCCGGGCGAAGCGCCGCCGGGCCGTTCGCAACCGGCCGTCCGGGGGGAGACATCTCAGGGGATGCCGGTGAGACGACAGGGGGTCCGGATGCGTAGTACGGGCATGGGGAGATCGTTCGCCGCGCTGCTGGTCCTGGCGCTGGCCTGCGGCTGCACGGTGCGGAGCGCGGACGGCGACGGGGACGGCAAGCGGCGTCTGCCGGTGCGGATCGAGGTCCCGCAGCACAGCACACCGCCGGCCGACGACGACCAGAAGCCGAGCGCGACACCGTCCACGTCCACGTCTGGTGAGACCCCCGCGCCCGCCGTGCTGTGGTCGCGGGGCGACTCCGGGCGGGACGTACGGGAGTTGCAGGCCCGGCTGCGTCAGGTCGCCTGGCTCTACGACGGGCCGACGGGGTCGTACGACGATCTCACCGAGCGGGCGGTGAAGGGGTTCCAGGGCAAGCGCGGGCTGCCGAGGACCGGGAGGACCGACACGGTCACCTGGAAGCGGCTGAAGGATATGACGCGCGAGCCGGGCAAGTGGGAGCTGTATCTGATGGGCGGCCAGCCGGCCGACGCTCCGGACGCGCGCTGTCTGACCGGGCGGGTGCTGTGCATCAGCAAGACGAGCCGGACACTGCGCTGGATGATCGACGGCCGGACGGTCATGACCGTGCCGGTCCGCTTCGGCTCGGTGGGCACACCCACCCGTGAGGGTGTGTTCAGCGTCTACTGGAAGTCACGGCACCATGTGTCGACGCTCTACGACTCCCCGATGCCGTACGCGATGTTCTTCAGCGGCGGCCAGGCGGTGCACTACTCGGCCGACTTCGCCGCCAACGGATACGCCGGAGGCTCGCACGGCTGCGTCAACGTGCGGGACGAGGCGGCGATCGCGGACCTGTTCAACCAGGTGAGGAACGGCGACAAGGTCGTCGTCCACTGGTGAGTTCCGGCTCGGTTCCGCGAGGAGGGGTTGGGGGCGCGGACGGGACCGGGGGAACGTGTCCCGCCCGCGCCGAGATGCACGAGCCGTAGGTACGGGGGGAACCCCGGCTCTGTGCGACGGCCGATGACCAGTCGGCTCACTCCATACTGCGCCGCGGCGGCCGAAAACGTCACACCCGCCGCGACCGAAACCGCGACGGGTGGGAAAAGCGCAGGTCAGCGATGTCTGCGGCGGTCAGAGGGCGCTGTACGACGGGCTCGGCCGGGGGGCCGGTGACATCGTTGCCCGGATCGGGGAGAGCGGGGCCCCGGAGGTGCCGCCGTCGGGGGCGTGGTGGTTCTTGCGGGGGGACGTGAACCGGCCGTCGTCGCCCCGGCCGTGCCGGTTGTTGTCGTTGTCCAGGTGGTCGCCGGTGTCCTCGCCCTTGCCGTCGCCGTTGTGGTCGTCCTCGTGGCCGTTCTTGCGGTCGTCGGGGGCGGGCTTGGCGTCGCTCTGGATGCCGGCGCCGGACAGGACGCCCTTGCAGTACGTCCACACCCGCGAGGTGCCGCCCGCCGCACCCTCCAGGGAGCGCTTGCGGAGCGGGTCGAGTTTCTTGCCGGCGCGCAGGTCACGGCAGGCCGGGGCGGCTGCGTTCCCGTCGCCGCGGGGCCGTACGCCGCGCCCCTCGGAGCCCGTGTCGGGGACCGCGCCGGTGTCGCCGCGTGCCGTGTCCCGGGAGCCGGTCCCACCGGAGGGGGAGCCCTCGGGCGAGGGCGCGACCTGGGGGGCCGGGGTCGACGGCGAGACGCCCGGGCGGTCCGGGGTGGCGGCGGCCGACACCGTCGACGCGGGTTCCGGTTCGCCGTCCCCGACGTGCGGCAGGACTCCGAATCCGGCCGCGACGGCCACTCCGCCCACCATCCCGACGGCCAGTACGGCGGCGAGCCCGAGGTGTGCGGGACGCCGACGGCGGGCCCGGCCGGACCTCCCGTCGGGGGCGCCGATCCGGACGAGACCGGCGTCGCCGGAACCGGCTTGGGCCGGGCGCCGGCCCGGGACGGGCGGACTCACCCAGTCGTCCGCACGATCCGCGCGCACCTTGCGGAAGGCGGCCAGCGCGGCCTCCTCGCCGGGCAGTTCGCCGCTGGTCGGAGCGGGTTCCACGGTCAGCGCGTCGAGCGTTTTCGCGAGCCGCTCGGCCTGGTCGCGGGCGGCCTCGTCGACAGCTTCCAGTGACTCGCCGCGCAGCAACCGCTCCGCTGTCTCGAGGTCCAGCCACCCGTAGCTCTCGTCGGCCATCACATGTCCTTCTGCGTCCGCGGACGCATATGCGTCACACTCGCGGATGTCACCGCACTGTCCTGCGGTTCTCGCTGCGGCGGCAGGGCATCGAGCGCGTCGGCCGATTCCGGATCCTCGCCGAGGAGCTCCGCTAGCCGTTTCAGACCCCGGTGCGCGGCCGTCCGTACCGCGCCGGGACGCTTGCCGAGGGTCTCGGCGGCGGTCTTGGCGTCCAGGCCGACCACCACCCGCAGCACCACGGCCTCGGCCTGGTCCTGGGGCAGCCGCGCGATGAGCGAGAGGGTGGTGTCGGTGGCCAGCGCCTCGATGGCCTCTCCCGCGGTGTCCGACTCGGCGGGCTTCCCGGTCAGCTCGGTCTCGTCGCCGCCGATGGCGGGGCGGCGGCCGCGCATCCGGATGTGGTCCAGGGCGCGGTTGCGGGCTATCCGGGCCGCCCAGCCGCGGAAACGGTCCGCGTCCCCGTCGAAACGGTCCAGGTCACGGGCTATCTGGAGCCACGCCTCGGAGGCCACGTCCTCGGCGTCCGGATCGCCGACCAGCGTCCGGACGTATCCGAGCAGCCGCGGGTGCACCGCGCGGTACACAGTCCGGAACGCGGTCTCGTCCCCGTCCTGTGCCGCAAGCACCGCGGCAGTCAACTCCGCGTCGTCCCCCAGCACCCGTGAATCCTCAATACGTGGTCGCGATCGATGGTCGCCGCTTCGAGCCGTCGAGGGGTTGATCATTCAACTTCCGCGCTCGGCGCGAAAGGCACGTTACGACCTGAAACCGCTGCTCGTCCATGTCCGTACAAAATGCAACTGGCTCGTGATCCGGCGGGGGTTCGGCTGGGTGTGACAGAAACCGCACTCATGACGCTGAAGGGAGTACGGGCCGCCGCGCGGCCCGTACCGCGCGACGGCCGGGGCCTCTCCTGTGGGGGGTGGCGGCCCCGGCCGTCTCCGCGGTACGCATCGCGCGCCTTCGACCCGGCGTTTGCCGCACCGGGCCACAGTGCCCGGCAAGCGGTGCCTCACGCCGCAAAGACCTTCAAGGGGTTCTCCCCTGCGTCCAGGTCGTTGGTGACCTTGTCGTGTCGCCAGTCGTGGAGGCGGAACCGCTCGGGAAGATCCAGACGTTCCCTAACGCCCCGCCGCCGTCCGCGCTCCGCACACGGAGCGATGAAGCAGTCCGGCGACGGGTCGATGTGCGCCTTCCCGTTCACACCCAGAGCTTGACGGCTTCGAGCCAGCGCGTGTTCTCGAGGGCGCCACCGAAGACGAAGCCGGGGCGTGGGTCGGCGCAATCCGAACTGCCCCAGTCGTAGCCGTGGACTTTGGCGGTCCGGCAGACGTGGCCGCTGCCGATGTTGATGGCGAAGCCCGTCATGTACGGGGCGCTCGACTTCGTGCTGCCGATGTAGTTGTTCTTGCCGTCGCCGATGACGGCGGTCCACTGTGGCGCCCACTTGCCCCGGCCGTCGGTCGACCGGGCGTCGTGCACGAAGGCGTTGGCGGACGAGCCGTCGCCGCCGTACACCGCGATGTTGAGGGCCTTGATCGGGTGGGTTCCGCTCGTCGTTCCGGCCAGCGTGCCGTCACACACCGGCTTCTGCCAGCCCTGTCCGGAGAGGTATGCGCGATAGCAGATGTGCCGCCCGGACGGGTCGTTCCGGTGGAGCCGGTTCACAGCGGTGGCGGCGGTGTCCTGCCGGGGCTTCGCGGTCACGGTGGCCCGCGGGGGCTTCGCCGTCACGGTGACTGTGACCCCTCCCACCCCTCCCACCCCTCCCCCGCTCTTCGGGGCCTTCGCACTCTTCGAGGCCTTCGGCCTGGCCGACGGCGAGGTGGCTGTCACGCCGGGCAGTGGGGACAGTCTGCTCGTGGAAGGGGAGGCGGTAGGCGCCGCCTCCTCGGCCTGAGGAGTTCCGCTCGTCTCGGCGCTCGAACGCGCCGCCTGCTTCTGGTGCCCTCCGTCGTCCGATGCACCACTGCCCAGGATCACCAGCGGAACGATGACGAGGGCGGCCACCCCGAGGGCCACCGGTCCGACGACCAGCGGCTTGTGGAGCAGACCGGGCGACCCGTACTCGTCGTCCGACTGACGTGATCCGTTCCCCAGGGCGACCCTCGAACTCGGTCGGGCGGCCAGGCGCGGGGGCGGCCCGGTGAGTCGGCGCTGCCGCTGCTGCTCCAGTGTGTACGCCTCTCCGTCGAAGTCGTCATCATCGTCGCCGGCTTCGGATTCGGCGTCGGATTCGGCGTCGGATTCGGCGTCGGATTGGGCGTCGGATTCGGCGTCGGATTGGGCGTCGGATTCGGCGTCGGATTGGGCTTCGTCGTCGCATTCGGTGAGATCGAGATCGTCGGCTTCGGTGAGATCGACGTCATCGTCAGCTCCGGCTCCGGCTCTGGCTCCGGCTCCGGCTCCGGAACCCGCTACGGGTCCGTACGACTCCGCGTGTTCGGCGGGCTCGACCACCTGCTCCTGCTGCTGCTGCTCTAGAAGGCTGCTGGAACCGTCGGGGGCGACCTCGACGAACGCCACGTACCCCGCCGAGGGATCGGAGATGGTCGCCGTCACGGTGGTGTTCCGGTCGCGTGCGTACCCGTGCAATGTGTCGAGGATCGCGGCGTCGACCGCCACTCCTCCAGTCACCGGTACGGGTTCGCCGTCGATGGCGGCCGAGCCGTCTCCGGAGATGACCACCGCGTAGCGTGGGGCCGGCTCGGACACGTCCCCGGCAGATTCCGCCTTACCGAGACCCACTGGTTCCCCGGACACGGCGTGGTCGTCCCCCGTGGTCCGCTCGTCCGTCTCTTCACCCCGGCTCATGGCTTTTCCTTTCTGACGCTTCCCGGCCGCATGGCCCCGGTCGGGAACGCCGTGACGGTCCCCGGCTATCGCAACGGGGGCCGTACGGGAACGGTTCAATCCCTCAGCCGACAGGACAGCGACGACCGCGCCGAAAGGAGCACGCTCCGTCAGATGGGTTTGGTGGGACGGCTGTTGAGTACAGTCGAGGGGTGAGCGGCTACAAGAACTGCGTGCGCTTCGCCGTGCTCGGGCCGGTCCGGGCATGGCGGGGTGAACAGGAACTGGACCTCGGTTCGCCACAGCAGCGGGCTGTCCTGGCGGCGCTGTTGTTGCGGCGGGGACGCGCTGTCGCACTCGCCGAACTCCTCGACGCGGTCTGGGGCGAGAAGCAGCCGACGGCTGCCGTGTCCGTCCTTCGGACCTATGTGTCGCGCCTGCGCAAGGTACTTGAACCAGGGCCGGAGGCGGCCGAGACCCGACCGATGGTCGTGTCGGTCGGGGACGGGTACCTGATACGTCTGCCGGAGGACGGACTGGATCTCGCCGTGTTCGAGCAGCGGGTCAGGGAGGCAAGAAAGCTGCGCGCCGCCGGGGAGCTGTCCGCCGCCGCGGAGTTGCTGCGCGCAGCGCTCGACGAGTGGCAGGGAGCGGCACTGGGCGGTCTCCCCGGCCCCCTGGCCGAGTCCGAGGGCTCCCGGCTGAACGAGGAGCGACTGGCCACGCTGGAGACCTGGCTGGACATCGAAGTCGAACGCGGACGCCATGGCGAAGTGATCGCCGAACTGATCTCGTTGACCGGCAAGCACCCGCTGCGGGAACAACTGTGCCGACTGCTCATGCTGGCGCTCTACCGGTCCGGGAGGCAGGCCGAGGCACTGGCCGCCTATCGCAGTACGCGGAGCACACTGGTGGCCGAACTGGGCATCGAACCCGGCGCGCCGCTGCGGGATCTGCACGACCGCATACTCGCGGCCGACACGACCCTGGACCCCCGCCCGCCCGACGGGCCGGCTTCCCCGGTGCCCCCTGCCTCCCCGGCCGTCTTACCTGCGGCCCGCCCGGCACAACTTCCCGCCGACCTGCCGACGTTCGTCGGCCGATCCGCCGAACTCGACCAGGTCCGAGCTCTGTTGCCCGCGCAGGGCGGTGCCCCGGCCACCGTGGTGATCAGTGCGATCGGGGGCATGGCCGGCATCGGCAAGACCACCCTGGCCGTGCACTGGGCGCATGAGATAGCCGACCGCTTCCCCGACGGACAGCTCTACGTCAATCTGCGCGGGTTCGATCCGACCGGCTCGCTCGTGACGCCGGACGAGGCCATCCGCGCCTTCCTCGGCGCGCTCGGTGTCCCGCCGATGCGGATCCCCGCCGGCCTCGACGCCCAGACGGCGCTCTATCGCAGCATGCTCGCCCGGCGGCGAATGCTGGTCCTCCTCGACAATGCCCGCGACACCGAACAGGTCCGCCCGCTGCTGCCCGGGGCCCCCGGCTGCCTGGTCATCGTCACCGGCCGCAACCAGCTCACCGGCCTGGTCGCCGCCGAAGGGGCGCATCCGCTGACCCTGGACCAGTTGACGCCCGCCGAGGCCCACGACCTCCTGGCGCGCCGTCTCGGCACCGCCCGGCCGGCGGCGGAACCTCAGGCGGCGGACGAGATCATCACCCGGTGCGCCCGGCTGCCACTGGCGCTGGCCATCGTCGCCGCCCATGCCGTCGCCCACCCCGGCTTCCCGCTCAGTGCCATCGCCGAGGAACTGCGCGACAGCCACGGCAGCCTCGACGCCTTCGCCGGCGGCGACGACATCACCACCGACGTACGGGCCGTCTTCTCCTGGTCGTACAAGGCCGTGTCCGCCCCGGCCACCCGCCTGTTCCGCCTGCTGGCCATGCACTCCGGACCCGACATCTCCGCACCCGCGGCCGCCGCCCTCGCCGGGCTCCCCCTACGGGAGGCCCGCGGTCTGCTCGTCGAGCTCACCCGCGCCCACCTGCTCACCGAGTACTTCCCGGGCCGCTACACCCTGCACGACCTGCTGCGCGTCTACGCCGCCGAACGCGTAGGCGCCGAGGAGTCGCCGCAGGAGCGGAAGCGGGCCGTGGAGCGGCTGCTCGCCTGGTATCTGCACACCGCTGACGCCGCTTACCCGCACATCACCCCGCAGCGTCGCCGGATCCGCCTGGAACCGCCACCGCCCCGGTGCCGGCCCCTGGAGTTCAGGACGCACGACCAGGCTCTGAACTGGTGCGAGACCGAACGGGCCAACCTGGTCTCCGCAGTGCACCAGGCAGCCGGGTCCGGCCTGCCGGGTATCGCGTGGCGACTGCCTGCGGTCCTGTGGGGGTTCTTCTACCTTCGAAGCCATACGCACGACTGGGTCGACACCGCGCGGGCAGGACTGGCCGCCGCCCGCGCGAACGACGACCGCCGTGGCGAGGCGCAGGGTCTCGCGGACCTGGCCGCCGCGCTGCGCTGCTCGGGCCGGCTCGACGAGGCCATCGACCACATCTTCCAGGCGATGGTCGCCTACCGAGAGATCGGGGACGCGGAAGGCAGAAGGTCGGCCGTGAGCAACCTGGGCGACGCGTATCTGCAGTCCGGCCGGCTCGACAAGGCCGTCGAGTACATCCGCCGGGGGCTGGCGAACGAACGGGCCATCGGCAGCGTCTGGGGGGAGGGAATCTCCCTGTGCAACCTGGGCGACGTCTACCAGCAGCTCGGCCGGCTCGACGAGGCCGTCGACTGCCTGGAGCAGGCCCTGGACCTCCTGCGCGCCAACGGCAACCGCTGGGTCGAAGGCGTCGCCCTCGACATCCTCGGCACGACCCAACGCCGGCTCCACCGTTACGACGACGCCGTCGAGTACTACCACCAGGCGCTCAAAACACACCGGGACATCGGCAACCGGTGGGGAGAGGGTCACACTCTGGGCAACCTGGGTGACGCCCAACTGGCGGCCGGTGAACCGGAGGCCGCCCGCGACAGCTGGCGGCAGGCACTGGCGATCTTCGTGGAGTTCGACCATCAGGACGCCGAGAAGATCCGCGAGAGACTCGGCCGACCGGAGGACGGTCCGCCGGACTCCGACGTGCAGGGCGCCAACGCGGGGCGGGGTGCCTGACATGGGTCTCCGATCGGTCACGACCTGGCCGTGACCCCGGGGGCGGGGACACGACCAGGCTGCACCCGAACAACGGATGACAGGTGAGGACGGTTCGACTCCCGGGTCAGGTCACGTCGTGGTAGACACGGCCGCTGGCGTTGGCGGTCGTTCCGTCGTAGAGGCCGGTCGGGCTGGTCTGCGTGGACAGCGTGAACCACGCGTAGCGCTCGACGAAGTCGAGGCCGTCCAGCATCTGCGCCGATGACGTGATGAAGTCGGTCTGCTCCTGCTCACTGGGGTAGCGGGGAGTGCTCTGGGAGAAGTCGATCAGGCCGTACTCGGTCAGCCAGATCGGCTTGTGGTAGCGGTCCCAGACGGCCTGCAGGTAGCTGCGCAGCTGGTTGGCGGCGTCGGGGCCGAAGTCGGCGCCGTACCAGTGCAGCGGAATGAAGTCGACGCGCAGGCCGCGGGCGGAGGCCCCCTGCATGAAACGGTCCAGCCAGCCTCCGGCGACATCGGCGCCGGAGGCGACCGCGGGTGCGCCCAGGCGCAGGCCGGTGGACTCCAACCGGGGCCAGAGGTCCAGGGCCTGCTCGGGCGTCATGTCGGACTGCCCGCCGTTGTCGGGCTCGTTGAAGCCGAGCAGCTCCTTGCTGCCGTTCTGGGCGGCCGCGCCCAGTTCGGCGTCGGTGACCGAGCCGGCACCCCAGATCATCGGGACGTAGTCCACGCCGTCCGGCTTGGTGACCGCGCCGGTGGAGGAGGCCCAGTTGAAGTACCAGGACGCGCCGGACCCGGCCAGTGCCTGGGAGGCACCGTCGACGGGGTTGAGGCTGACGCCCTTGCGGGTCGAGGCGGCAGTGGTGACGGGGGTGTTGGCGGGGATGTTGGCGGGGCCGGCCGGGGCGGTGCCGCCGGTTCCGAAGGCGACGGTCAGGCCGCTGCACCTGGTGCACTGGTACATGACCTTGTTGCCCGGCTCGGCGTCCTGCTTGGACCAGGCGTACGCCGTGGGGCACTTCTGGTTGACCATGTCGCTGTACGGGGTCTTCGCGTCCCGGTTCGGATTGACGCACACCAGCGGCCGCCCGGTGCCCGGGTCCTTGGTCAGGTTGTCGGCCGGGCAGGCGGACAGCAGATCCTCGACGCACCCCGCCACCGCGCACTCGCCGCTCGCGGGCGGTGTGACGTCGTTCGGCGTGATGGTGACCGCGGTGGCGACGGCGTCCACGTAGCTGACGTCGTACCAGGGAGCCGCGGAGTCGGCCGGGTCGAAGTTGAACTCGGCGAGTCCGGTGGGCTGTTGACCGAGGAAACAGCGGTCGGCGTACGGTCCGCAGTCACCGACGGCACAGTGGAACGTGCTGCCGCTGTCGCCGGTGCAGCCCTGGCGGGCGAAGAAGGTACCGCGCCAGTGCCCGGCGCCCTCGTGCTCGGGGATGCTGATCGTGGCGGACCGCCCCGGGTCCAGCGCCGGCAGACCGGTGAGGGCGGCCGAGCCGTCGGCGTTGACCTCGCTGCCGACCCAGATACGGCTGTCGGTGCGGTTCTGCAGGGTGACGGTGTGGCCGGCGACGGCGGCAGCCGTGGTTTCGCTGATACCGGTGTCGCTTGAGCGGTGTGCCTGGACCAGAACGGCGGTGCCCGAGACACCGGCGACGACCAGGAGCAGTGCCAGAAGGAACGATGTGCGTCTGCGCATGGAGCGCAAGGTGCGCATGGCGGATGCCTCTCCTTGGGGCTCGTGGGGGTGGACGACTGGGTTTTCACTCGCGCAGGCACGACGGGCGGGGTGCGGTGGAAGGTTCAGCCGGCCGTGAAGTTGCTCCTGCGGCTACCGAACCGCCCTGGAGGAGGCGGTGTTGGAGCGGACGGGGGTGGGAGCGGCACCTGATGACCGGCCTCGCCGATGAGGTGTGGAACGGCGGGCCGCGTCCGAGGAACCGGCCCACGGAACCGGCGGTGATCCGCGCGACGGTCGCCTGCTCGGCTCAGGGGGGCATTGCGCTCCCAGCGGGCGCGGAGCTTGGCGAACTGCGCCTCGTCGTTGGCCATGATGGCGGCCCTGGCGTTCTCCATGGCCTCGGCGGCGGTGACCTCCCGCCGTGGCTCGGGCCACGGAGAGGCTCGGCCCACTTCTCAACAAGCCGGCCCACCTGCCTTATACGGTGAAGCGCTCCACGTCGGCCGGTAACTCCCCCCGCCGCACGCCGAGTCCGTCGTCCTCCTCGGCCGAGAGCAGGGGGCGGACCCCATTGACGTGGCCGCGCCGCCGATGCCCCGGACGCCGTCTCCGGAGTCGTCGCACCTCCCCGATGCCCCGGCTTCGGCTACGGCCGCGAGGCACAAGGTGGTGCAGGCGGCAACCACGCTGCCGGGGCGGCAGCCCCGCAGGAGGAAGGGGGCGACGGGCACCACTGATGCCGTTGCCCCCTCCCTCGTGTTTTTCATGACCCAGTGCCGAGCTCACCCGTCCGGTGCTCCCGACGGTTCACGCGCTGCCACCACCGCCACCAGCGAACGCGGAAGATATTCCAAGGGCGGATGAACCCCGGCCGGGGCACCCCGCGTTGTGGTCTGTCAAGACGGACAGTTCGGCAGGATTCTCCGTCCGACCACCCCACAAGATGAGGCGATCAGTGGTTTCAACCTGTCCCACCCACGACGCGGATGGGACACGACTGTTCGTCACACGGAAAGGGAAGGCACCACGATGGCCTTTTTCGACGAGGCAGCACACAAGAGAGGCCGAAAGAAGACCTTCGAGCGCCTGGAGAGGTACCGGGGTCTGAGGAAGTCCGACAACCCGTCGCTCCACACGGCGTTCAACAACTACTTTGACCAGCTGAAGCAAGAGGGAAGGTGGATCAACCAGGGACACACACCCAACGAGAACTGGACCAACCGCGAGGTGGTCGACAATCTCGTGAAGGAGCTGCAAAAGTCGAAGGCTTTCGCGGTCCGAGGCAACTGGTGGCTGAGGCACCAGAACGATCACCTCAGGACGAGCTCTTTCCAGGCCGAACTGACCAAGGCGGCGAAGAGACACACCGCTCACGTCGGCGCATGGTCGAAACTGACCGGGCTGCCCGCGGAATCCAGGGCGGACGCGCAGGACGGCGTCACGCTCGAAGGCTCACCGGCAGCGGCGGTGGTCGACGCCATACCCGACGGATTCCCCCGGAGTGCTCCGTCGCCCACTATGGGCTACGCGTGGGGCACCCTCTCCGCCACGTTCATGGGTCAGGCTCATGGGCACGTCGACGCGGACATCTTCGAGGCTGTGGATCCCAACAGCGTCCTGGCGAAGATCGAAATCAAGGAACTGGAGAAACTGATTGATCAGAACAAAGTCGACGGCGTGACCATCCACGTGCGCGAGCGGGATGCGGAGACATCGATCCTGAAGGAGGTCCAGACTTTCACGGTCCACTCTCAGGCGTCCTTCGACGCCCTTCCGACGGTGTCGGAGAGGTACCAGTCGCCGGAGGAGATGAACGACTTCCGGCAGAGGCAGAACAGGGAGTACATAACCCAGCAGGTGGGGCGTGCGATTATTCGTAACCGCCAGGGCCTCCAGACCTCGCTCGACGGATTCGAAAGTTTCATCCACCCCGACAGGCTCGTCTTCGTGACGCCCAAGGGGGAGGAACTGCCCCAGATGTCGGCGTCCCGCGACCAGATCGCGGCTCTGCAGGACTACAAACCGCTCCAGAAGCTGCACCAGAGGCTTTACAGCATCTCGCAGCAGCAGGGGACGGGGAGCATGTCGTCCGCGTCCACGTCCTCCGCCCCGGTCCAGGGTCTCCACAGCATGGATTCCATCTCCTCCCGCGGCTCGGGGCTCGTTCCGGTGAACACCACGGCCTCGGCCGGGCTCTACGCGACCAACACGAACACCGGGCATCTCCCGACGGGCGGTCAGCAGCTCTACTACTCGACCACCGACACCAGGCCGGCGCCCGTCTTCACCGACCCGAACTGGGTGCTGAACCGCACCACGACCAACATGAGCAGGATGACCATCGCGCCCGACGACACCAACCACTACACGCGCAGCGGGGACACGGCGTCGACCACCCCTGCAAGCACCTACACCAGGCCCCTGGCTTCCCTGACGAATCCGACGGGCAGCTACTACGGCAGCACCAGCAGCGCCAACCCGGTTGGTTACGGCGGCTACGGGGGCTACGGCAGTCAGGGCAGCACCGACTCGGCCAGTAGCGACTTCGGTGCACCTCTGGCCCGGACCGACGCGCACGAGGGGCACACTCCCCCGCCGGCCTCTCCCGCCACGGACCACAGCGCGACCCACCGCGCGATGCAGAGGAGGTAGTACCGGTCTTGTTCGAGGGCCTGTCGGCGGAGGTCGGCAGGCTCTCGTTCCCCGCCTCCGTCCTCCGCCGCCCGGTACGCGGCGGCCGGTTGAACCGTTGACGACGACGGCCCGTCGTGGTTCGTATCCGGACCTCGACCTCATGCTCAACGGCTGCCTCGGCACATGGTTGGGCAACCCCTGGCGCACGCCTGCAAGGAGCACTATGACGGCCGACACCACCAGCACCGGCCAGGCGACCGGTGCGTCCCCGCAACCCTCCGCCACGGCCTCACAACCACGCCCTGGCGTACCGGCGTTCATCCTCTATTTGCAGGGAGAGGAGTACGGGCGGGCACTACGGAGTCTGACGCTCTGGGTGCACCATGTACTGCTGCCGGTGTATGGCCGTGAGGTCACCTCGACGGCCCCGTGGTGCTCCAGCTGGTGGGAACACCCGGAGGCGGTGGCCCAGATGCACGGTCTGTGGCTCGCGTGGACGAATTTGACCGACACAAGTGCCTCTTCCGGCGTGAACGGTCCCGCCACCTGGCACCGGGACTTCCTGTCACCGGTCATGAACACCCTGCGGGATCAGTCGGGTCCGTTCGCCGGCTGCAAGGCCGGTACCCACCGTCCGAAAGAGGCTCCTACCGTCGACCTGCCGGATCCCTTCGCGCCACCGCCTGCACGTCGGCCTGCCAGGGCTTGACGAACGAGCCGAGGGCCCGAAGAACGAGGGGCGGACCTCCCGGGTCCGCCCCTCGTCGTAGTCGGGTAACCGATCTACGCCTCCGGCCGCACCACCCCCAGTATCGGCATCGACGCCGCCGGCGACTCGTACACGTTCCGCCCCGGCCGCGGCGCCGAGATGATGTTCCCGCCCCCGACGTAGATCGCCACATGGCTCGCGTCGGAGAAGTAGATGATCAGGTCACCGGGTCGCATGTCCTCGACCGGGACGTGCTTGAGCTGGGCCCACTGCATTTCCGACGTGCGGGGGATGGTGACGCCCGCCGCCAGCCACGCCTGGCTCGTGAGGCCGGAGCAGTCGAAGGAGTCGGGGCCCTCGGCGCCCCAGACGTAGGGCTTGCCGATCTGCTGCGTGGCGAAGGCGATGGCCTTCTGCCCGGCGGTCGTCGCGTCGGTGCCGACCTTCTTGAGGATGCCCGTGCCCTCCCACTTCGCCTGGGCCTGCTCGGACTGCTTGTTCTCCAGGTCGGCGAGGCGTTGGCGTTCCTTCGCCGCCAGCGAGGACTCCAACTGCTGTGCCTCGGCGATGTGCTGTTCGATCGTCCTGCGCTGCTTCGCCATCGCGCGGCGGCTCGCCTGCAACCGCTTCAGTTCGGCCGCCGCCTCGTCCGTGCGGGTGCGCAGGGCCGACTTCGTCGTCTTCAGGTCGGTCAGCAAATTCTGCGTGCTCTGCTGTGCCTGGAGAGCCAACCCCGCGTTGTCCAGGGCCCGTCCGGGTTCGCTGGCCAGGGCGAACTGCAGCTCGGCGGGCATGCCGCCGTTGCGGTACTGGGCCCTGGCCGCCGCTCCGGCAAGGGCGTTGAGGCGGGTCAGTTTCTCCTCGGTCGTGCGGACCTGGGAGTCGAGTGAACCGACCCGCTTCCTCTGCGCCTTCACCTTGCCGTCAGCCGCGTTGTACCTGTCGGTCGCCACCTCCGCCTGGTGGTACAGGCTCTCAAGCTCCTTCTGTACCTCGGTGAGGGTCTGGGGGTCGGCCTGGGCGCCCTGTTGGGTCGCCGCCGTGAGGGCGCAGGCCAGGGCGACTGCTGCCGCCGCCCGGTAGCCGTGGGTGCGCAGGGGCCGTCTCATCTGGGCCGGAGCTCCCTTCGTATGCGTCGGTCGGGGTTGGACCGTGCGATCCGTCCGCACAACGGGGGCCACCCGTCCGGGGGTTCAAGGGGGGAGTGAACCAGTGGCACCACGGCATCCGTTGTGCGCCGAGAAGAGGTGCACGGGTCGGTGAAGGGGAATGTATGAACGCCAAGCTGCTGCTGCTTGCCCTGAGCACGGGGCTCGGCCTCGGCTTTCTCCTGCTCGCCGTCCGGCAGTTGGTGACCGCGGCACGGTTGTGGGCACGTGGAGTGCTCGTGACGGGTGTCGTGACACCGCGAGTGTCGGGCGACCGACGGCGGACCGGACTCGTGGTGTTCGACGACCACCTGGGGCGGACCTTCGTCATCGACCCGGGCGCGTACGGGTCGTTGAGCGGAATGCCGCCGGTCGGCGGGACCGTGCCCGTGGTCTATCCGCGCGACCAGCCCGCGGCGGCCAGGTTGTGGACCCCGCGGTATCTGCTGTCACCGGCGCTCGGGTGGTTCCTTTCGTCGACCGTGGCCTTCGCCGGCGGGACCACCCTGGTGACGCGGTGAGGGAGCGCGTGGCGGTCCGTTCCGGGCGGGTCCAGGACGTCGATGTGCTGCGCGGGTTCGCCCTGTTCGGCATCCTGCTCGTCAACGCCCAGCTGATGGCGGGGCCTTACACGGCCTTCGGGGGTGGTCCGCACGCCTCCGGCGTCGACCGGGCCGCCGCCTGGGCGGTGACCGCGACCACCACCGTCTACCAGCTGTTCTCCTTCCTCTTCGGCTACAGCTTCGCCCTCCGGGAGCGCTCCGCCCGGGGGTCGGGAAGCCCGTCCGCCCCGCACCATCTCCGACGTACCGCAGGACTGTTCGGCCTCGGTCTCGTCCACGCCGTGCTGCTCTTTCCCGGCGACATCCTGATGACGTACGCCGCTCTGGGGCTGATCCTGTACGGCCTGCGCGGCCTCTCCCCCCGGGCCGCCCTGCGGGTCGCGGTCTGTCTGGTGGCGGGCCTCGCCGTACTGCTGCTCGGGTACGGGCTGCTGACCGTCGCCTTCACCGAGCCGGTCACCCCGGCTCAGTACGCACCCGAGGCAGCGCGCTCCGTGGCCGCCTACCGCGGCGGTTTCCTGTCGGTGGTCGGGGCCCATCTGTGCGAGCTGCCGACGGCTCTCGGCGCGAACCTGATGTACACCCCCGACATGCTGGCCGCGTTCCTGGCCGGCCTCGCGGCCGCCAAGGCGGGGCTGCTGGAGCGGCGTGGGCGGGACCGGCGGTGGCTGCGAGGCGTCGTCGTACGGTGGCTGCCGGTCGGCCTGGCCGGTGGTGTGGTAACCGCGTGTTGTGCGAACGGGCCGCTGGACAACCGGTGGTTCCTGGTCGGACACGCGGTGTCCCTGCTGACCGCGCCCGCGCTCACCGCGTCGTACGCCTGCGGGCTGCTTCTGCTGCTGAGCGTCGTGCACCCGGCGGCGACCCGCGTGCTCGCCGCCTCCGGGCGCATGGCCCTCACCCACTACCTCACCCAGTCGCTGGTCCTCGCGCTCGTCTTCACCGGGTACGGCTTCGGTCTCTACGACCGGGTCGGCACGGCCGTCGTCCTCGGCGGGTGCGTGATGCTGTACGGCGCCCAACTCGCCTTCGGGGCATGGCTGATGGATCGGGTCCGGTACGCACCGGCCGAGCTGGCACTGCGGAGGGTCACGCCGACGCGGTGTCCCGGTGGCTCTGCACGGCGTTCTCCTTCTCCAAGGTCAGCCCCGGCAGCAGACGAGCCGCCGCGCGTTCCGTGATGGCCGCCGTCTCCGCCCTCGCCGCCGCCGAGATCTCGCTGGCGCCGGGCTCCTTGTACCAGGGGCGCAGCCGGATCAGAGCCGGCTTGACGCCGGTGGCGAGGAGCAGGGCGGTGCCCTTGGGGAGGGCGCGGATCCTGTCGGGCGGCAGGACGGACTCCTGACGGTAGGAGTACGAGCGTGAAGTGCCGTCCTTGCTGCGGGAGACGCTCGGGGTCTTCACATCGTGCTGGCCGACGAGCGTGGAGATCTTCTGGACGAAGTCGGCGTCGTCCAGGCCCGCGCCGAGGAGTTTGATGGTCGCCGCACTCCACAGCGCGTCCATGCCGACCTCGCCCCACACACGGGCGCCCTGGCGGTAACTCTGCAGCAGCGTCACGACGTTGATGCCGCGCGAGCCGAAGTGCGAGTAGAGGTCGGGGAGATCGGAGATGCGGCACACGTTGGCGGCCTCGTCGAGGACCGCGGTCAGCGGCGGGTCGAGCCGGCCGCCCATGCGTTCGGCGGCGACGACGCCGGCCCGCATCGTGGCGTCGGCGAGCCCCGCGATGACACCCGCCGCGGAACCACCGCCGTCCTTGGACAGCAGGTAGAGGGTGTCGGTGCCGAGGACGTGCCGGTCCGGGCGGAACTCCGGGAGTTCGGGGTCGGGTGTGACCCAGGCGAGGATCTCGGGGTCCAGGAGGCAGGAGGCGGTCTGCCGGGCGGTCTCGTAGATGCCGTCCCGGGTCTCGACCGCGCCTCGTACCGTGCCCTGCAGCTGCTCGGCCATCGCGATGAGTCCGACCTCGCGGAGAAGGTCGACCGGGGTGCGGTCGGCCGGGTCCGCGAGCCAGCCGAGGAGTTCCGGCAACGGGGTCCGGCTGCGCGCGGCGGCCAGGAAGAGAGCCGTCAGGGTGTTCTGCGCGGCCGAGATCCAGAAGTCCTTCTTCGCGGTGTCGTCGTTGACGGACGCCACGAAGTGGCCGGCCATCCGGCGGGCCCCTTCGATGGTGTGGCACTCTCCGAGGATGTTCCACCACATGGCGCGCGGGGTGTGGGCGATGCCCTGCGGGTCGAACGTCCATACCGTGCCCGCCTTCTCGCGCTCGACGCGGGTGACGGCATACACGTCGGACTTGTTGGAGGTCAGCAGGACCGCGCCCTGGGCGCGCAGCACCCGGGGGACGGCGATGCCGGTGGACTTGCCGGCGCGGGGCGCCATCAGGTCGAGCTCCACGTCCTCGTAACTGCTCCGCAGTTCGGGGCCCTTGGGGTCGAGGTCACCGAGGAGGTTGCCGGTCTCGTCGGGGTGGAGGTGTTCGCGGCTCTTGAGGGTGGGGCGGAGTTCGCGGGCACGGGCCTCGATGCCCTTGGGGCACATGGCGGCGAGTTCGCGCCGGCCTGCGAGGCCCTTGGGCGCTCTGCCGCGGTCGATGAAGAAGTTGACGAGGAGTGCGGCGGGCACCGCAATGAGCGCCAGCATGCCGAACATGCCCGCGTAGAGCACGGCGGCCGGTGTGCCGGGCCACAGCGCGGTCGGTCCGTGGACGACCAGGGTAGCGATGCTGGACCTGGTGAACGGCGGGGCGTTCCAGCCGTGGCCGGAGAGCCCGGCGCCGAAGGTGCCGCCGGCCCAGGCGATGGTGAACGCGAGGAGGCTGGTGCCGGCGACGGCGGTGATGGCCCACGGCAGTTGCTCACCGAGGTCGCCGCTGCGGGGCCCGCTCATCCGGTCCACCCCCCGGCCGACGCCTCGACGGCGGAGAACCCGGGGTCGCCGGGGACGCCGAGGGGAGCCGGGTCTCCGGGGAAGCCCAGCGGAATGGGCCCTTCCTGGGCGGCCCGTGCGACATCGGCTGCGGCGCGGGCCGCGGCCTGCTCGATGGCCGCCTCGTTGGTCGTCCAGCGGGTGTTGGTGTTGTGCAGTTCGCGCTCCGCGTCGGTGATGGCGACCTTGATGGGGATGCCGGGGCGACCACCGACCTTGATGAGGAAGCGGCCCCGGCCCGGAGGTTCCTCGTCCTCGCCCCGGACGCCCCAGCCCGGGGGCGAGGACCAGGACGACACGAGTTCGATCTCGCGCCGGGACAGTCCGACCACCTTGCCGAGGTCCACCATCTCGGTCTTCGGCAAACCGGCGCACACCACCATCCCGGCCCGCTCGACGAAGCCGCGCGCCTTGGCGCGGTCGGCGTCGGTACCGAGTGCCTCGGCGTCCTTGAGGGTGTGGGTGATCTTGGCGTCGCCGAGGCCGAGGGAGCGGTTGAGGCGGGTGAGGGCGTCGATGCGGTCGACGATGCCGGAGGCGGCGCGCAGCGGGCGCCACAGCTCGTCGAGCACGGTGAAGAACCAGCGCCGGGGCGCGAGTCCGGCGTCCGCGAGAGCGTGCGAGGCCGCCACCGTGCCCAGCCCGTCGGACCAGGCGGCGAGCATCGCGGCAGCGGTGAGCTGGGTGTCGGCCTCGCCGATGCCGGAGATGTCGATGCACACGGCGGACGCGTTCGAGTCGATCCGGGTGGACGTCTCGGAGGCGAAGGTGTCGCCGAGCGGGCCGTCGAGGATGCCGAGCAGGGAGCGGTGCAGCGGGTCGACAGCGTCCCGGTAGCGGGAGTCGTCACCCCGGTCGAGTGTGACCGCGCGGACCCGGGCGGGACCCTCGGTGAGGACTCGCAGCACGTCCGGCAGCAGCACCGTACGGCCGGGAAGGGTGCGTTCGCGCAGGTGGTGCAGGACCGCGGAGAGTACGGACTGCTCGTGGTCGTCCATGGGACGGCCGCGCACGATGGTGATGAGGGCGGCGACCATGTTCAGGACCCGGCCGTGGGCCTCGGCCTTGAGGACCTCGCCGGCCTCGCCGCCGATCTTCGCGGCGGCCTCGCCCATGGCGCCCGGGTCGAGGACGTTGATGCCTCCCCGGCCGCGGCCGATGGAGATGACCTGGCCGCCCAGCGCGCGGACGGTGTCGGCGTAGTCGGGCTTGAGGTCGCCGAGGACCAGCGGGACGACACCGGTCGCGGCGAGCCCGATCAGCATCCGGTTGATGAGGGTGGACTTGCCCAGGCCCGGCATGCCGAGCATGAACAATGAGGGGTTGGAGATGTAGCGGGCCCGGGTGAACCAGTTCAGCGGGTCGCCGCAGACCGTGGCTCCGGTGAACAGGTGCTGTCCGAGCGGCACTCCAGTCATGGGTGAGCCCGATCCGGCGGCGAACGGCCACATACCGCAGGCCTGCACGGTGGTGGCACGCCACATGGTGGGCGGATCCATGTAGCCGACGCGTCCGCCGCCCGCACCCTGCCAGCCGCGGGCCGGGACGTACGGCTCCCTGGGCTTGGCCGGGGCCTTCTGCCTGCCGCCTCGCTTGGTATCGGAGGTGGCCTTGGCCTGCGCGGACTTCTTCCCGGAGGTCTGCGACCCGAACACGTCCGGGCCGAACAGGACCGGCCCGCCGCCCAGTTCCCCGAACGACTGTTCCTCGGCCAGGCGGTCCTCCCGCTCGGCCTGCTTCTGTTCGCTACGGCGGCTCACAGCGCCTCCTGAAGTTCGTGCGGGACGAGGGTCTGCTCCCACGGAAGGATCCCGGCGGGCAGGGTGCAGCTGAAGGCCGCCGCCTGCATCCGGTCGGCGGGGCGCATCAGCACCCGGGAGGCCGCGGTCAGGTTGCGTACGGTGACGCTGGCGTCGGCCAGTTCCGCCATGGTGTCGACGGTGACCGTCAGCATCAGCGAGAACTCGACGAGCCCGGCGCCGGACGCCTCCTCGTTGGCGGTCTGTTCGGCCGCCCGCACCTCGGAGGCCGCGCGTGCCTGCACCATGCCCTTGCCGGACGTGGC